>CAZPTV010000460.1:0-2034 GCA_964589335.1 uncultured Bacteriovoracaceae bacterium | reverse complement strand
ATATTTTATTAAACAATAAAATCATATTAATTGGAGATTATCATAAATTTAAACAATCGCAGCGTACGGACTTAAGAATATTAAGAAATTGTATTAAAAATGAAAAAATTCCAATTTTAGCATTAGAAATGATAAATTCTGAGCACCAATCCATTCTTGATGAATATTTAGATAATAAAATCAATGAAGAAACATTTTTAAATCGTATCCATTTTCATAGAAAATGGGGATTCCCTTGGAACCATTACAAACCACTATTTGATTTTGCAAGAGAATATAAGATTAAAGTCATCGCTCTAAATAAAGCTAATGCAAGTTTAAATAATAGAGATAAACATGCCGCAGGTTTAATTAAACAATACCATAAAAAGTATCCCAACAATATCATCGTTACTTTATTTGGAGACTTGCATCTAGCACGCGGTCATTTACCAAAAAAAATAATTCAAGAATTAAAATTATCTTCGTTATCACCTAAAATATTAATCATATTTCAAAATAGTGAGACGTTGTATTGGAAATTAGTCAAATCCAAAATACTTGGAAAATCAGATGTACTCAAATTAGATGCGCATAGATTTTGTATTATGAACTCAGCCCCATGGGTAAAGCTACAGAGTTTATTACTTTGGCATGAATCTAGTGAAGAAGCTTTTACTGATGACGTAGCCCCCTCGGCCTACGATTACGCACATCAGACATTAATTAACCTTACAAAAATATTAGATATAAAATTGCCGGAAATATTTGATTTTACAGTTCAAACAATTGACGATTTAAATGTATTTATACAATCTTTGATAAAAAATACTGAACTGACACGTAATGAGAAAAAAATAATAAAATTACATATTATTGCAAGTAGAGCTTTATTCATTCCAAAAACACATACGTTATATCTCCCCTCCCTAGGTATTAATACTTTGTATGAAGGGATTAGCAAAACACTCCATCGCGTTCTTTCTAAGACAAACCCACTTCTAACTAATCCAAATCAGAATTTATCTTCAAATATATTACAAAATATTTTTAGTTATTTTTGTAGTAAATTACTAAATCCAAATCGGAAATGCTCGCTAATTAGAGATTTTGAAATTAATTCAAAATTAAAACTTGAAAACAAATCACTAAAAGGTGAGCGATTAAGAAAATTTACAGCAAAGTCTGTCTTGAAAATGATCCAATATAATAATAATTTTTTCTCAAAAAAAAGAATACTACTTTGGTATAGAAAAGATATTGATCAATGCGTAAAACTATATAAACCTAAATGGAAAAGTAAAAAAGAGTTTGAAATATACCATTTTTACGAGCATTCAATTGAAATTGGTAATTATTACGGTGAGCTTTTGTACAAGGCTTTTTGCAATAATCAAGTTACGGCAACTGATATTCTTTCATGGATGAAAGTAAACCTAAATCAAGACACCATTGCAAAAAGAACTCTGATAAAAGTTTTATTTGAAATTAGAAATATAAAACATCACCATGAAACTAAACACGAATTAATTTAGCTGATCGATCCAATTCATATATTCTTCAACACCTTTTTCTAGTGTGTATTGAGGTACAAACCCCAGGTCTTTTTTTGAAAGTGACATGTCTGCCTCAGTATGATTCTGATAATGTGGGTATGGATTATCAAAATATTCAGTTTTTTTATTCATCTTCAAAACATGATTTAAGATTTTTATTAAATCATTAAAACTTCGAGCCTGACCTGAGCCTGTATTATATACCTTTGAAGAAGGAGCACCTAATGCAAGTATTGTATTTTGAACGACATCCTTTACATAAACAAAATCACGTAACTGTTCGCCATGTTTAAAGATTCTTGGATTTTTTCCTGACTTCATTTGCTGTGACAAATGCCAAATCATGCTCGCGGGTACGCCCTTATGCGCCTCACGTGGTCCGTATACATTGAAGTAACGAACTCCAACGATTTTCCAATTTTTATCTAATACTGCATATTTTCTTGCCAGATTATCCAGAATTACTTTTGAAAATGCATAAACATTTGCGGGTTTCGGT
>CAZPTV010000459.1:0-2040 GCA_964589335.1 uncultured Bacteriovoracaceae bacterium | reverse complement strand
ATATTGATCGATTGCGTGTGATGATACTTCCATGACAATGCTTTCAGCGCCTGCTTTTTTAAATTCTGAAAAACATTTTTGAACTTCGACGGCATCTGGAGTGGTGTGTTCAGTTTTTGTGGTACTATTTTTAAATCGATATCCAATTGTACCGATCACTGCGGGATTCATTTTTGCAATATTTAAAATAGATTCGAGCAAATAGGTTGTGGTTGTTTTACCATTGGTACCTGTCACTCCACATAAAGTTAAATCTGTAGAGGGATTGTTATAAAGTCGACAGGCTAGCGTTGCCAGTGTTTGACGGGGATTATTTGTAGCATACGTATTTTCTAATTTTATATATTCATTAGCGTGTTCATGGTTTTTATCAAAAACTACAGCAATTGCGCCTTTATTTAGAGCTTCATTAATAAAGTTATGACCATCTGCTCTGGATCCTTTGATTGCAACAAAGACGCTCTCTTTTGTAACTTTTCTGTGATCAGAGGTTATAAATTTAAATTGCAGATTATCAATAGATAGTTTTTTCACGACATTATGGTTGGTCAAAAATTAATTTAACTTTTGTTCCAGCAGAAACCCATTGTTCTGCGGCAGGGTATTGTTCTCTGAGTAAACCTGCACCGACGACTTCAATTTCGATAGATTCATTTCCTAGAGTGCGCAGAGCTTCACGTACAGAGAGACCCTTTAAATTTGGAAGTAAAATCTTTTGTTCTCTTTGTGTTTCTGGAAGACTTATTTTGTCCGCATCTCGGACGGCAATTTCTGTATTTAATTTTTCTAATTGAATGATTTTATTAATCGCTTCTCTTGTTTGTGGGCTCGGAGAAGTTTCTGTAATAAATGCAGAAGTAGATTCAGGATTAGTTTCCATGGTCTTTATAACTGAACGGTTAGCAATCTGTAATACTCTTGAGGCATTGTTGATGGGTTGAACACCTTCTCGAAGTAAAGAAGATTTCATGATGTCATGAAACGCGGGTGCAGCAGTATCCGAGGCATAATATTTATTTTTTGGCTCATCAACGATAACCAGGGATACAAGTTTAGGTTTTTTTGATGGGGCATACCCAATAAATGATGCCATATATTTTGTAAGTGAATATTTTTTAGTAGAAGGGTCTACTTTTTGTGAGGTTCCAGTTTTTCCAGCGACAGGCCATTCTTCAAGTTGAGCTTGTATACCAGTACCGCCCTCTTGAGTTACCGTTTCTAGCATTTCATTTAAATTTTTAATAACGGTTGTATTAAAAATGGTCTTCGTTACTTGTTCGGTGTTCTGATTTCCAATCTTCCAACGAAGTGAGCCTTTTTCTATGGCTTCAGGGTCTTCAGAGATGATGGCTTTTACTAGTTTAGGTTGAATCCATTTTCCACCATTTGCGATGGCGAGATAGTAAGAGAGCATTTGAATTGGTGTTACAGTAAGGCCATGACCAAAACCTACGTTTGCAAGTCGCACTTGATTTTTAAGTTCTTGTCTATTTGCTGAGCCTGAGACCTCTCCGGGAAGATCAATTCCTGTTTTATTACCAAGACCAAGTTTATCAAAAAGTTGTGCTATATTCTGAGAGCCCAATAATAATGCAATTTTAGCAGCGCCCACATTGCTAGAAAATTTTAAGATTTCAGAAAAACTTAACCATTCATATTTTTCATGGGATTCAGCTTCTGAAATTCTTTTTCCACCCACAGTAAACGTACCTTTTTCACAATATATTTTTGTTTTAGCAGATTTACCTTTTTCTAGTGCCATACCGATGAGCAACGGTTTAAAAGTTGATCCGGGCTCGTAGGTATCTGTAATGGCACGATTTCGTCTTGCATCCATTGGAAATTTTTGTGGTTCGTTTGGGTTGTAAGAGGGATAATTTGCCATTGATAAAATTTCACCAGTTTCAACATCGGCAACAATCGCTGTTGCCGCTCGTGCTTGATGTGTTTCAATGGCAGTACGGAGCGATTTTTCTGTTTCATATTGAATTGCTTTATCGATAGTAAGGATGAGGGATTGTCCATCTTTAACTGCAAGAT
>CAZPTV010000458.1:0-2053 GCA_964589335.1 uncultured Bacteriovoracaceae bacterium | reverse complement strand
GATTTTTAAATTCAATCTCACTGCTGAATGGTAACAAATCGGGAGCATTTATTTTTTCTTCAATTTCAGATCGAATTGAAAGAGCATCGTGAACACGATCTGCCGCTGCTCCAGCTTGATTAAATTTTAAATAGGTATCATTCAAAGATCGAATTGGATTAATCATTAAACCAAAACAAGTAAAAAATGCCATTAATTCCCCAGGAGTTATTCGGTCTCGAACGACGTCACGTCCACCGATATAAAGAATTAATGCAATTGCAATTGCTGCCATTAACTCTACCAATGGCCCTGCGATTTCTTCGACCCTAGCAGCTTTTAAAGCAAATTTAACATACTCATCGTTTACTTTTTTAAACCGTTTGAATGCAAGCATTTCAAGTGCAAATGCTTTTACCACTTTAAACCCCGTAAATGCTTCTTGCAGTGCTGAGTAAACATGCCCATTCGATTCTTGCATTTTAATCGAATAACCCTTCATTAACTTACCCGTTCGACTTCCAAGAAAAACGAGTAGTGGTGCAACTACGAATGAAACAGCAAGTAACTTGAAATTTAGTTTTGCAGCATAAATAAATAGAGCCGTAAAAGTAATAAGCTCTCGAATAATAGAAGACAAATTAATCGTTCCTTGTCCTATATAAAATACATCATTTGTTATTCTTGAAATAAGTGAGCCAACCGCGCTGTCAGAAAAAAATGAACTTGATAACCCCAAAAAATGATTGAGTAGTTTTTCTCTTATGTTTCGAAGGACAGTTTCATTTGCAACACGAACTAAATATGTATGTAAAAACCTAACTACTAAATTCACTAGATACAAACCTACGACTGCAAGCGGCAAAAGCACGAGCATTTTCATGTCTTTTCGAACTAAGACTGAATCTGTTAAAAATTTCATCAGTGGAGCGGGACTAAATCGAATTGCAGACAGCGGAAATGACAAAAGGATACTCGTTGCGATGAGTTTCCATTGAGGTTTTACAAAAGGCCAAAGCTTAAAGAAAGATTTCATTTCAAATTCCTAGAATCACACGCTAAAACACAATTAATGGGTCTGCAAGTAAAGGATAAAAACATACTGATTGTTGGTGGCGCTGGATATGTAGGAAGCCATGTGACAAAGCTACTTCAAAATCGGGGTTATTCAACGACCGTCATTGACGACTTGTCTACAGGACATAAAAAATTTGCGTTGGGAAACTTCATACAAGGAAAAGCGGGCGACTCTAAATTAATTCGCAAAATTTTAAAAGACAATAAAATCAATGTCGTCATGCACTTCGCAGCTAAGGCCTTAGTTGGCGAATCAATGAACAATCCTTCTCTTTACTTTGAAAATAATTTTATTGAGACACATTCACTGTTGGAATCAATGAGATCTGAAGGGGTTATGACATTTGTATTTTCATCGACATGCTCAACTTTTGGTGAACCAAATGAAATTCCTATTCACGAAAATATTCCTCAAAAACCAGTCAATCCTTATGGGTTATCAAAGCTGATGGTTGAAAATATGCTAAAAGAATACGTTCGAGCATATAAAATGTCTGCTGTTGCGCTTAGGTATTTTAATGCAGCTGGTGCGGACCCCGATGGGGTTTTAGGAGAAGAGCACGATCCAGAAACACATTTAATTCCAAATATTATTAAAGCAGCATTGGGTCAGAAACCACTCATTGTATTCGGCAACGATTATCCGACTCCCGATGGTAGCTGCATTCGTGACTATGTTCATATTAACGATTTAGGCAATGCTCATATTTTAGCAATGGAATATCTTCTAAAGCATGAAGGTATTTACGAACATTTCAATTTAGGATCAGAACATGGGCATTCTGTATTTGAAGTCATCCAATCTGTTGAACAATCTATGGAACGAAAAGTAGAATTCAAAATTGGAAAGAGACGCGAGGGAGATCCCCCTCGTTTAATTGCAGATTCTAAAAAAGCAAAATCAATCTTAGGGTGGAAGACAACCTATTCAATAGACGATATTGTAAAAACAGCTGTTAATTATTTTTTAAAAAATAAAAAAAAATAAAACCCTTTT
>CAZPTV010000457.1:0-2071 GCA_964589335.1 uncultured Bacteriovoracaceae bacterium | reverse complement strand
ATCTTATAAAAAGAAACTTGCTTCACTGATTTCAGATAGTGATTTAAAAATTCTGAAAGACAAAGAAACTTTATATATCGTTGATTTATCTGAGGCTACAAGTTTTATCTTCAAAAAAGATCCAAAGTATTTAGAAGGAAAAATCATTTCAAAAGAATTAATAGACCAGTTTATCAAAAACAATTTAAATTTAAGCCCAGAAAAATATAGAAATTTAATTTCTTCATCGAAAGATATTGATCGAATACTTCCACGCATTGCATTTGTTGAATATCTGTTGAGTAAGGCTAATTATAAAAAATTTACTTCTATTAATCGAGAACTGTACGCAGGAATTATTTCTGAAGTTTCACACCGTGCTCTTCCAAGATAGCTTCAACCGAAAGATTGAGTTGAAATTCAATTTTCAATTCTGTTCCAAACCCAAGCCGATTTAAATCATTGAGTTGTTTACTGTCTAAATAAGAACTCAAATCTAATACTAAATTTCCAATGTAATTTTTATCTTTTCTAATTAAAACTAAATTCAACGTTTTTGCTATTCCATTTATAATTGCTCGACCACTCAATGCTAAACCATTTCCTTTTTCATGACTTCCAAATGAACGAACATCGACTATTTGATACACCGGGTTTTCTTTTAAAAGTCGATGAGACAAATATCCGTTAAATGATCTTCTTTTTAAATCATCTAATCCTTCAAAACTTAAGCCTGACCTAAATATTTCAAGTCTCCCGCTCCAACCACCCGTTGAGGATTGATCAACATAGATTATGAATTCAATCTTAGTGGGCGTTATATATTCTAAAGCAAGATTTCCCTCAATTTGTCGTGAAATATGAATCCTTAAGTCGATTAGCTCATTAGCCGTATGCGAAATTGGATATCGTGTAACCGTGGTTGCCAGCTTGCCCATTATATTAAACCTCAATTTTAAAAATAAGCACAAGTTATGCCAAAGACTATAATCTGCTTGAATGGGTTGGGCTCTTAAATAGAGCGTATTTAGTCCCAATAAAATTACTGTATTACGACAAAATGTCACACTTGCACAAAATACGTTTCCTACGCACTATTTCTGGAAAATTAATTATATTTTAGGTAATGTGCCTGACATAAATCAAATTCTAACAAAATGAGGCATTCATGAAAAAAATTCTATGGGCTATTGATCCATTTCAAACAAGAAAGCCGGTTTTAGACGCTTGCGTTTCAACATTAAATGCCATTACAAAAGATCAAAAAATATTAATTGAGCCAATCTACATACTAAGTGATGGAATATTAGGACTTTCAGTTCCAGCATCAAGTTTGGCAAAAAACTTTAAACCAATCGCTGAAAAAGCTTTATTTAAAATGCTAAAAGAAATTGATCTACCCAATATGCTTCCTCCAAAAGTCATTATCAAGTCACTGTCTTCGGCCACGGATGCAGCAAAAGCATTAAACCAATACGCTACACTACATAGCTTTGACATTATTGCAGTAAGTACACATGCAAGAAAGGGTGTAAGCAGATTATTACTTGGAAGTTTCTCTGAAAATCTTTCTTTACACATTACTCACCCATTATTGATCATTAATCCAAACACGTCCTCAAGCAAAACAATCAAAAGAATTTTATTTGCAACTGACTTCAGTAAAGCTTCAGAAAATGCATTTAAAAAAGTAATAAAATCAGCGAAAGAATTAAATTCTGCTCTTTTACTTTTTCATGGCATTAGTGCTCCCGTTGATCCAGTCATTCAATCAGGTTTATATCTTCTTGGCGGAGGAGCAGCCCCGATTAAAAAAGACTTCTACGAGTTAGAAACTGCAAGAAAAGCAAAGGCACAGGTATGGGTGAAAAATGCAAAAAAGAATGGCATTCGCTGCCACGCAATTGTTCAGTCTTGGTGCACTTCTACGAGTGATGCAGTATTAAAAATTGCAAATAAAGAAAAGGTTGATCTTATTGCAATGGCTGCACAGTCCGGACCCGTTTCATCTGCTCTCCTCGGAAGCGCTACAAGACAGGTCATTCGAAACGCTATAAAACCAATTTGGATTTTAAGAGCTTAAATTGCAACT
>CAZPTV010000456.1:0-2072 GCA_964589335.1 uncultured Bacteriovoracaceae bacterium | reverse complement strand
TTACTTCAAAATAAATGAATAACAATGTGTGGTCACCCAACTGGTCGTTTATTACTATCTAGGAAAGGATACGAAGCTGATTGGACCAGATGCTTCGAAGTGATGAGTAAAAATAAAGTCATTTTAGAATTAAATTGTAATCCGCAACGACTAGATGCTGATTGGCGATGGGGAAAAATGGTTGAAGAAAATAAATTAATGATTTCAATAAATCCAGATGCACATTCCATTCGCGGAATAGCAGATCTCCAGTATGGATATTGGATGGCAGAAAAAATGATGATTCCATTTCATCAAATACTCAATTTAAAAAATGCTGATGAAGTTGAAGAATATTTAGAAAAAAGAAAAACATGAAGACCAAAGAAAATAAGCAAATATCTGTTAAAAAAATTATTTCAATTTTAGAGAAAACATATCCCAATGCAAAATGTTCACTCAACTATGAAAATGCTTATCAATTGCTGATCGCCACAATCCTTTCAGCTCAATGTACCGATGAACGAGTCAATTTAGTCACTCCAGAATTATTTAAAAAATATCCTGACTTTAAGACACTTTCGAATGCAAATACATTGGATCTCGAAAAACTAATAAAAAGTACTGGTTTTTATAAAAACAAAGCTAAGTCACTTCTCGAATGCTCAAAAAGTATTATTCAAAACTTTAATGGAAAAATACCAAGAGATATCGAAAGTTTTACACAATTAAGGGGCGTAGGCAGAAAAACTGCAAATGTAGTTTTAGGAAATGCATTTCATATTGCCTCAGGTATTGTAGTTGATACACATGTGACACGACTTTCGAGTCGATTGGGACTTACTAAAAATAAAGATGCAGTCAAAATTGAATTTGATTTGCAGAAAATCATTCCTCAAAAAAACTGGATATTATTTTCACATTACTTAGTATTTCACGGGAGAGCACGATGTATGGCTCGAAAGCCAGATTGTGGAGGATGTGAGTTGAAGAATTTATGTCCTAAAATCGGAGTGCAATATGAAGAAAAACCTAAATCGATAACACCGAGCGCTCTTTTAAAAATCGACGTACAAAAGAAAAAAGGAGGTCGTGGTTATGTTCAAAGGTAGGGCTGAGGCAGATTCTGCACTTAAATTCCTGCAAAAATTTAACCACCATCACAATCAGGTCAGAGAGTTTTGTGAGATCCCTGTATCTTCGATTGCGATCGGAACATATCTCGGTCCTATGGACGAAGTTACAGACGCAAAAGTTACCAAGGCAGTTTTAAAAACAATTGAAAATGGATGTAACTTTATTGATACAGCCATAAATTATAGAGGCCAAAGAGCTGAACGCTCTATCGGAGAAGCAATTCGACAAGGAATTCTCACTGGAAAATTTAAACGTGAGGAAATATTTATTAGTTCTAAAGCGGGATTTATTCCGTATGAATCTAAACCCGTTCAAGACTTAAAAAAACTTTTTGATGAAGAATATGTAAATAAAGGTGTTGTGAAAAAAACAGATCTTATTTCTGGATGCCATTGCTTGGAACCAAAATTTATTCTGAATCAATTAGATCGATCATTAAAAAACCTTAAAGTCGAAACCATTGATTTATATTATTTACACAATCCAGAAACTCAATTGGAAGAATTGCCCGCACGAATATTTTATCAAAAGTTAGAAGATGCATTCGAAGCATTAGAGGGTGCTATTGTAGAAGGAAAAATTTCAGCATATGGAATGGCCACTTGGGATGGTTTTCGTGACGAGGATGGTTCTCAAACTTATCTTTCTATTGAAGAATGCATGCGGGTTGCAAAAAAGGTTGCTCAAAAACTTCATTTATCAAAACCAAACTTTAAAGCGATTCAATGTCCACTAAACTTAGCTGCACCTGAAGCCGCTCTGTTTCCAAATCAAAAAATAGAAGAAGGAAATTTATTATTACCCACTATTTCAGCAGCAAAGAAACTAGGTCTTTCGGTAGCAGTCAGCGTACCATTGTTTCAGTCAAGACTTTGTCATGATTTGCCAGAATTTATTTTAAAGCCATTTCCTAAAGAGCTTTCACAGGCACATTGTGCTTTGGCATTTGCAACTTC
>CAZPTV010000455.1:0-2072 GCA_964589335.1 uncultured Bacteriovoracaceae bacterium | reverse complement strand
ATTATTTTAGATAAGCCATCATTTGGTGGAGATGGTGATGGAAAAATTAATGACTACGAAAGAATGGTTGGTTTTGCATACTTTCGTCTGCAAGACATTGGCTTCGACTTATGTGACACGGATCAAAATAAATTAATTGCACGTAGGGAGCTTAGAGATTTATTCAGTCCAAAGCGGTTAAATATTCCAATGAAAGATATATATTTAGATGCATTTTTTATGGGGATTATTCCAGACAAGGATGCGAGCAAGTTTAAATTAGTCATGAGCGGTTTAAAAATCAAATTAGGGAATAAAGAAAAGAAAGAACAATCCTTAAATGCTCCACATTTCTATATTCGCATGATAAAAGTTTTACCAACTTTTCTTAAGGGTGGCATTGATACCATTTCTGAGTGATAGTTGTTTCTTTACGCAACGTGTGATTTTGCGAATCTTTATATAAGTTGATTCTTCATAAAAAATAAGCAAACTAGGCTGAACATGAAAAATTCTGCCAGCCGAATGCAATCAACAAAATATATTGGCAAGTCGATTCGACGAAAAGAAGGAATTGATAAAGTCACAGGAAAAGCCTGTTACATAGATGATTTACACTTTGAGGGTATGATTCACGGTGTAACTATTCGTAGTCCAATTGCACGCGGGAAAATTAAAAAAATTGAATTTCTAAATACACTTCCTGGCAATTGGGATGAATTTACAGTTGTAACCGCTAAAGATATTCCTGCAAAAAATGTAGTTCTAATTTTATCCGAAGACCAACCCTTCTTAGCAAAAGATTTTGTTAATCATCCGGAAGAACCTGTATTATTGATTGCTCATCCGAATAAAAGCTTAGCCATTGAGGCTCGAAACCATATTCGCATTCATATTGATCCTATGCCTGGGGTTTTTACGATTCAAGATTCTATAGAAAAGAAGCAAGTCATTTGGGGAGAAGATAATTTATTAAAAAAATTTACAATCGAAAAAGGTAGTTTTGAACAAGCTGTTAAAAATGCAGATCACTTAATTGAAGACGAATATGAAACTGGAGCTCAAGAACAGTTATATATTGAAAATAATGGTATGATCGCCATTGCAGATGCTGACCGTGGAGTAACGGTTTGGGGTTCAATGCAATGTCCTTATTATATACATAAAGCACTTTGTTATTTATTTAATATGATCGGTGAGAAGGTAAGAGTCATACAAGTTGAAACAGGCGGAGGCTTTGGTGGAAAAGAAGAGTACCCGTCTATCTTAGCAGGACACGCAGCACTTCTTTCGATGAAATCTAAAAAACCAGTAAAAATGATTTATGACCGTCTAGAGGATATGGTTGCGACGACAAAGCGACATCCATCACGCACAAGAATACGTTCCGCAGTAAGAAGTGACGGAAAAATATTAGGCATGGATATTGACTTCGCTTTAGATGGAGGTGCTTATGTGACTCTATCGCCAGTGGTACTTTCACGAGGGGGAATTCACGCAGCGGGACCGTATTCATTTGAAAATGTAAATGTACTAGCAAGGGCAGTGGCTACGAATACACCGCCACACGGTGCGTTTCGTGGATTCGGAGCACCTCAAAGTATATTCGCCATGGAAAAACATCTTGATAATATTGCACATCGATTAAAAATTTCACCGATTAAAATCAGGGAAATTAATTTGATCGAAGATGGTCAGTCCACATCGACAGGACAAATTGTAAAAGAAAATGTTGATATGAAAAAACTCATGCATCGTGCGCTTGAACTTGCTCAATATTCAGAAAAAACTGCAAAATATAAAATTGAAAATCAAAAGTCTTCGATAAAAAAGGGGATTGGCTTTGCTACTTTTATGCATGGAGCGGGCTTTACGGGTTCGGGTGAAAAATATTTATCCTCTATTGCCGCCGTAGAGGCAGATGAAAAGGGTTTTGTTAAAATATTGGCATCATCAACTGAAATTGGACAGGGTAAGAATACTGTATTTTCACAAATAGCCGCAGAAGCCTTAGGAATTAATATTGATTATGTTGATGTGCTTCGTCCGGATACTGCACACGTTCCAAACTCAGGTCCCACGGTTGCTTCAAG
>CAZPTV010000454.1:0-2075 GCA_964589335.1 uncultured Bacteriovoracaceae bacterium | reverse complement strand
CGAGTTCAATGATTGCCCAGTTTTGTTTAAATTGATCTTCGTAATCTACGGGTCTGTCTTCATCAAAAAAAGTTGCGAAAAAACTAGCAATTGCATCTACACATTGACCTACGGCAACTTCAACGGCTTGCGCACTAGAGGTGGGCTGTTGTTCGGTTTCTGTTTTTGTAGAAGCAGGGGGGAAATCAACAGAAGCATAGCATGTGATACTTCTTAAATTTACGGGATTATTTAAAGAGACACAAAGTAAAAGTTCGTCAGGATAAATTTCACCGTATGCAAAAAATTTTTCTTTTTTTCCTTTTTCGATCATTAATGATTTTTTAAAATTATCGTTAAAGACCCCAGAGATCATTGTCAAATAATCAGGGGGAAGTTTTGTTGAAATTCCAGGTGTATCTTTTCTTCTTTCCATTGGATTTAAAGAATCCCTTCAGGTGAGTCAGAAAGATCAGGTGCTTGTGACAGTTTGATCTCTTTTGTTAAAACGCGGCCATTGCGATTATATTTAACTTTCACAGTGTCTCCAGATTTGAATTTTAATAAACTTCGCTCAACATCAGCGCGCTCATTGATCTTATTGTCATTGATTTCAAGTAAAATGTCACCTACTTGTAAGCCAGATTTTGCGGCAGGCCCTGAACCTGATTTTTGAGATTTTGCAAGTCGTGCGATTACGACTCCGTGGTCTTCTGGAAGGTTGTAGTAATTTTGTATTGCAGGTGTAACGGTTTCGCCTAAAATTCCAAGCCAAGGACGTACAATATATCCATAATTTTTTAAATCGTTTAAATACTGTTTAGCTTCATCAATTGGAATTGCAAAGCCAAGTCCCTGTCCTTGAGCATTGATCGCAGTATTAATACCAATGACGTCACCATCATAATTGAATAGTGGGCCTCCAGAATTTCCAAAGTTAATCGAACAATCCGTTTGTAGAAAATTATCGAATGGACCGATTCCAATACCTCGATTTTTTGCGCTAATGATTCCCGAAGTTACGGTATGCTGTAATCCAAACGGATTTCCAATTGCGAAAACAGGCTCGCCAACTCTAACTTTTTCACTTGTACCTAATTTAGTTGGACGTAAGTCTTTAATAGAACTTCCACCGATTAATTGTAAAAGTGCTAAATCAAGTAGTTTGTCTTTTCCAATTATTTTTGCCTTCAATCTTCGTTTGTCGAGTAAGGTTACATAAATCTCATCGGCTTTTTCAATGACATGATTGTTCGTTAGTATGTAACCGTTCATATCAATTAAAAATCCAGATCCCAATGAGGACTGTCTTTGAACTTGCTCTTGAGGAATTCCAAACATTCCAAAAAATTCAGGCATACCTTGTAGAACATAACTTTTTACAAATCTTGATGAAGATATATTCACAACGCCTGGTGATGTTTTATCAATCAAGTCTGCAAGTTGAAACCGATCACTAGACGCAAATGTTTGAAACGAAATTAATATGGATATCCAAATTAATGAAAATATATTTCTCATATTTAAGGATTTAAAGCAGAGTAAAATCGTTGACAAGAGTTTTTATAAGGGTGATTTTGTGTGTGGAGGATTTTTTATGATTCGACCTGTCTATATATTGTCTGCTAAACGTACACCATTTGGATCATTTATGGGTACCTTATCCAGTTTATCTGCATCTAAGTTAGGAGCAGTAGCAATCAAATCTGCAATTGAAGAAGCAGGATTAAAAAATGATCAAATCGAACAAGTTTATATGGGAAATGTACTGACAGCAAATGTCGGTCAAGCTCCCGCTAGACAAGCCGCTATTTTTGCAGGGCTCTCTAAAAGCACACCTTGTACAACAATAAATAAAGTTTGTGGAAGTGGAATGAAAGCGGTGATGCTTGCTGCACAGTCAATTGAGACAGGTGAATCTGAATGTGTAGTGGCTGGCGGAATGGAGAATATGTCACAAGTTCCTTTTTATATGGATAATGTTCGTGGTGGATTTAGAATGGGCCATCAAAAAATGATTGATGGAATGATTAAAGACGGATTGTGGGATGTTTACAAAGATTTTCACATGGGTAATGCAGCTGAACTCTGCGCTC
>CAZPTV010000453.1:0-2079 GCA_964589335.1 uncultured Bacteriovoracaceae bacterium | reverse complement strand
ATGCTAAGACATTACCTTTTGGATTTTTATTTTGTACTAACGCGATAAAAGCATCTTTACTCAAATGGATTCGCCCCTGTGCTATCGCTCTTCTCCTTGTGGTTTCTTTTTCTCCAACATCAATCATATTAAAATTACCCTCCGCAAGATGAGAAGGTTTGCATGTCTCCATGATTCTGCTCCTTAAGATAGTGTGTTGCTTCTTTATTCAAAAGTACTTTGCAAAACATTTGTTTCAGCTCTTCTTTTTGTATTTCGTTTTGTAATAAATTTCTAAATGAAAATTTTTCATTACCAAATAGACACAATTGCAGGCTTCCGTTGCTTGTTACTCGAAGACGATTGCATGAGCCACAAAAATTATCTGCATAGGGCGTGATAAAGCCAATTCTTCCTTGAAAATTTTTATTTTCAAATTCTTCGGCAGGCCCATCTGTACTTTCTCGTATTTTTTTTACCCAGCCCTTATCAATCAACATTTGTTTAAAAACATCCCCGCGAATGTGATGTTTATTAAATAAATCCTTATTTATTCCAGTCGGCATGAGTTCAATAAATCTTACTGAAATAGACTTATTTCTAACCCAACTTAAAAAATCTGTAATTTCTATGTCATTGAGACCATTCATCAAAACAACATTAATTTTAATCCAATCAAAGCCGACTCGAAATGCTTCTTCAATTCCATCAAAAACGTCTTTCAATCGGTCTTGTCCGGTGATTGCTTTGAATTTTTTTTCGTTAAGACTATCAATACTTATATTGAGCGAACGAATTCCAGCATTAAAAAAATCACTCGCTTTTTCTTTTAAATTATAGCCATTGGTTGAAAGTGCAACTTTTGTAATTCCTGGAGTATTTGCGCAGTTTTTTGCGATTTCTACCAAATCCCTTCTTAACGTTGGCTCTCCACCTGTAAGTCTTACTTTTTTTATTCCAAGCTCAGATAAGGCATTTAATAGATTTTTAATTTCAAAAACAGAAAGCGGTTGTTCCGCTAAAGGATCTTTTTTAAAACCATTCGGTAAACAATAAATACATTTAAAATTACAGGCATCGGTAACTGAAAGACGTATATAAGAAAAGCGCCGTCCAAATTGATCGAGAAGATTGATAATCTCTCCTTATAAGGCATTTGGTTGGGGTGCTAGGATTCGAACCTAGGAATGACGGAATCAAAATCCGTTAACTTACCGCTTGTCGACACCCCAATCCTTATCAATGTCCTTTTTATCTATCAAACCAGCGTTTTAAACTCAATCTTATTTCCAAATCATTCCCAAATGTGTTAGGAAACGGGGCATGAAACTCTGCCTTTTTTCTGGAAATTCAAACTTACCCCTTTCTAATAAAATTGCTGAGAACTTGGGCGTTCAACTAAGCCCTTGTACTTTAAGACGATTTAGTGACGGTGAAATTTTTATCGAAATTCACGAAAATGTTCGCGGCAAGGACGTATTCGTCATACAACCGACATCCAGTCCTGTTAACGATAACCTTATGGAATTATTGATAATTGTTGATGCACTAAAAAGAGCGTCTGCAGCAAGTATCACTACCGTATTGCCCTATTATGGGTATGCGCGGCAGGATCGTAAGGTCGCACCCCGAACTCCAATAAGTGCAAAACTAGTCGCTGATGTTATTACTACTGCCGGTGCAAATCGCGTTGTATCTATGGATTTACACGCCGGCCAAATTCAAGGTTTTTTTAATATTCCATTTGATAATCTATTCTCAATGCCGGTTTTTGTAGAATATTTTCAGAAAACCTTTCCGGCAAACGAACCCCTCGTCATGGTTTCTCCAGATGCAGGTGGAGTCGAGCGAGCGCGTGGCTTTGCTAAACGTCTCAATGCAGGTGTTGCAATGATCGACAAAAGAAGAACTGGACCCAATGTCGCAAAAGCAATGAACATTGTTGGAAACGTAAAAGACATGACCGCAATTATTCTAGACGACATCATCGATACTGCCGGAACATTAACTGAGGCTGCGGAAACAGTTTTAAAACATGGGGCAAAGAAAGTTTATGCATGCGGAGCACATCCTGTTTTTTCGGGTCCCGCATTAGAAAGA
>CAZPTV010000452.1:0-2090 GCA_964589335.1 uncultured Bacteriovoracaceae bacterium | reverse complement strand
ATTTTTGCTGAAAAAAATGGACAAACGATTGAAGTTGTTTTGCCGCGTGACCGCGGGGCAGTTCATCCTGAATGCGAAGTTGTCGTGCTTTTAGGTAAAGATTTAGAAATCAGTGCAGTATCACTTGGCCTGGACCTTACGTTGCGTGATTTACAGGCACAGCTTAAAAAAGCAGGGCACCCGTGGGAAATTTCTAAGGCGTTTGCAGGTTCCGCTATTATTGGTCCATGGATGAAAGATATAGAAAAATATTATACAAAGGATTTCGAGTTTCTAGTTAATGGAAAACTCCGCCAGCGAGGAAATGTCTCTGAAATGAGAATGTCGATTCAAGAATGTTCTTGTTATGCTGCGGGGATGTTTAAACTTTTACCTGGAGATATATTATTTACAGGAACTCCTGCAGGAGTTGGCCCTGTGATGGCTGGTGATCGCAGCGAGCTCCGTTGGGGTAATTTGAAATTTCAGGTATTGTGGAAATAAAAGCAAATAAAAATACCCCGAGCGGCGTGGCGTCCTCTCGGGGTTTTCTTTCATTGGAAAATATAGGTTATATTATTTACTTCAAACTAATTTAGTAATTATTCTAACAATTTTAATGCCATCTTACTGGCCATGTTAGCCTGAGCAAGAACGGATGTACCTGCTTGCAATAGAATGTTGTTGCGAGTTAACTCTGAAGTTTCTTCGGCAACATCCACGTCACGAATTCGTGAGTTCGCAGCTGATAAATTTTCATCGCTGATGGCTAAGTTATTAATTGTTGATTGTAATCGATTTTGTACGGCACCTAAGTCTGCGCGAATTGAATTCACGCGTACAAGTGCTTCGTCAATAACCGATAGAGAAGACTGCGCACCTAATTTAGTCGCAACAGATTCTCCACCGAGTTTCAAGCTTGCAAGGGTAGCATTAGCATGTTCCCCATTGAAAACCACTCGGTCAATCATTGGATTATTCCGGGTTCCAACTTGGATTTCTAATATTCCGGCTTCACCATTTAATAGGGGAGTTCCGTTATACTCAGTTCCATTTGAAATCCGATCGATTTCTTCTTTTAAGCTTTGAAACTCTCGGTCCACGAATTTTCTTTCAGTGTCTCCGATCGTATCTGAAGCTGCCTGGATTGAAAGTTCTCTCAAACGAATCATCATGTTACTGATTTCGTTTAGACCACCTTCTGAAACTTGGACTAGGCTGATACCATCTTGGGCGTTTCTCTTTGCTTGTCTCATACCTCTTACTTGCGCAATAAGGTTTTCTGAGATCGCTAAACCGGCAGCATCATCTCCGGCTCTGGTGATACGTGAACCTGATCCTAATTTCTCTAGGCTCTTGTCAAATGCTCTTCGTGTTCCACTTAAGGTACGAATCGCATTGATAGCAGACGTATTGGTTACTATTCTGAATCCCATTTTATGCCTCCATTCATATTCCCCGTCGTCCTTGATGGGGTCCTTTTCGTATCCTTACAAAAAGGGAGCTTCCTTGCTCAAGTTTTAAATCAGAATTTGTCTTTGGAGTGCGAACACCATGTTCGCACTCCATTTTACAAGTTCCAGGAAACAGACCAGGCATTGAAATACAGACTAGGGAAGAAGATTGAGCAAACCTTTTCAATCCGCATCTGTATGCGCCCGTTCCAAACCCCAATTTCAGCGAACGTTCAACGTTCCACCTATTCGATGGTGAGGTTTAGTCTTTTATCCTTCTGCAAATCCGAAGACTTGCAGAGATCAAATTTTTTACAACACACTCGTACTTTCAGATTCTTATGTCTTTAGCAATGTCAGTGCATTTGTGAGCGACTGATTTGCTTGAGCTAGAACCGAAGTACCCGCTTGCATCAAGATGTTGTTCTTAGTTAATTCAGCGGTTTCTTGTGCGATATCTGTGTCACGAATTCGTGAATTCGCTGCAGCCATGTTTTCAACTGAGATCGCGAGTGTATTCGTGATCGAAGTCAAACGGTTTTGCATGGCCCCGAAATCTGCGCGGATCGATGAAACCGAAATGATGGCTCTATCAATAGCGGAAAGAGCATTTTGTGCACTTGCTTTGTCGGACACGTTTGAAAGATTGATCCCTAG
>CAZPTV010000451.1:0-2093 GCA_964589335.1 uncultured Bacteriovoracaceae bacterium | reverse complement strand
ACTCAATTTAGATTTTTTCACTCAATTGCCAAAACCCGTTGGAGAAACAGGTGGAGGAATGGCAAATGCACTCATCGGTACTGCAGAGCTCGTTGCTTTGGCAATTATTTTTGGAGTTCCTTGGGGTATTTTAACTGGTATTTATCTAGCAGAATATGGACAAAAAAGCATTTTTGGAAAAATCATTCGTTTTTCAACTGAAATGCTTTCAAGCGTTCCCTCCATTATCATCGGACTCTTTGTTTATGTAATTGTTGTTGTACCAATGAAGCATTTTTCTGCGCTTGCTGGAGGCATTGCTTTAGGAATAATCATGATTCCAACTGTTGCAAGAAATACTGAAGAAATTTTAAAAACGGTGCCAATTCATTTGCGTGAAGCAGGCCTTGCTCTTGGACTTCCAAGGTGGAAAGTTATTATTAGAATTATTTTTCTTGGTAGTTTAAAACCAATTATGACTGGAATTATGCTCTCCATAGCACGTGCTGCTGGAGAAACCGCCCCATTACTTTTTACTTCTTTTAATAATAGATTCTGGGGACAAGGTATTTCACAACCTGTCGCTTCATTACCTGTTCAAATTTATACATACTCAATCAGTCCATACGATGATTGGCACGCACAAGCGATGTCGGCATCATTAGTATTAATCCTTTTTGTATTTAGTCTTAACATCATTGCAAGAATTGTGATGAGCTCTTCAGGAAGAAAATAATATGACGAATGAGAATAACTCAACCATACTTAAAACATATAAATTAAATGCATTTTATGGCGATTTCCATGCAGTCAAAGATGTTTCAATGGATATGCAAGAACAAAGCGTTACAGCTTTAATCGGGCCATCCGGCTGCGGAAAATCTACTTATTTGAGGTGTCTAAACCGAATGCACGAAGAAATTCCTGATGCTTGGGCAGAAGGTGAAGTCACACTCAAAGGAATGAACATTTATGCACCAAAAACAGATCCAGTCATAATTAGAAGAAAAATTGGAATGGTATTTCAAAAGCCCAATCCATTTCCATCATTGAGTGTTTTTGAAAATGTCGTCGTCGGTTTAAAACTTGCTAATTTAAAGCAAAAACAATTTTTAAAAGATGTTGCCGAAAGAAGTTTACGTTTAGCTGCACTTTGGGATGAAGTAAAAGACAAGCTACACAAACCAGGCACAGGCCTTTCTGGCGGACAACAACAACGCCTTTGTATTGCGCGAGCCCTTGCTGTAGAGCCCAATGTTTTACTCATGGATGAACCAACTTCAGCACTCGATCCTATTTCAACAGCAAAAATTGAAGAATTAGTTACTGAATTAAAAAAAACAGTCACTATTGTTATTGTTACACATAACATGCAACAGGCAGCTCGAATCTCTGATAAAACTGGATTTTTTTTAATGGGAGAACTCATTGAAATGAACGATACGAGCACAATTTTTACAAAGCCAAAACAAGAAAGCACGGAACGTTATATAACAGGAAGGTTTGGATAATTATGGAAAGACATTTCGATCAATCGCTAAATGAACTTCAAGATATTTTATTAGACATGGGTAGCTATGTTAAAAAATGTGTAAAACTATGCGGGGAATGTATTTTACAAAAAACTACAGAACACATTAAAGAAATACACGACTTGGAAACAAAAATAAATCAATGCCATATCGAGATTGATGATCGATGTGTGAAATTACTTGCTCTTCAACAACCTTTAGCCGCTGATTTACGCATGATCATAGCCATAATTAAAATTAATACAGATTTAGAAAGAATGGGAGATCAAACAGTAAACATAGCCCACAACACTGAACTATATTTAAGTGAGCCTGAAATTAAGCCACTAATTGATCTGCCTCAAATGTTTGTTGAAGTAAGAAAAATGGTAAAAGAATCTCTAGATTCATTTGTTAAAAAAGATGAACCACTCGCACGACTCGTATTAAAACATGATGATATTGTTGATTCATTAAAAAATAAAATTTTTAAAGACATTCTTGTTTTAATGAAAACAAAACCAGAGGCACTGGAACAAGGAATGCGACTCATTTTGATCGCTCGGAATCTTCGATCAGAACTTTTCCTTTTTACTAATTGTA
>CAZPTV010000450.1:0-2104 GCA_964589335.1 uncultured Bacteriovoracaceae bacterium | reverse complement strand
CCGACATATCCCATGATCCCACACATAAGTCCAAAATAAGACTATCCATGTAAGCTTTCAAGTTAAAACTGGTCATTTTTTCTAAATGCAAATTTTTCCGGCTGAAATTTTTCAATACTAGTGCAAAATCATAAGAACGTATGACTGCATCAAAGAAACCAAAACTGATTATTCCAAAAGCAATTCGAATTACTGATGATGAAAGAAGAAAATCCATTCGACAAATGACTCATAAGCGATTCAAAGCCGTACTGAAGTCTAAAAATCCTGAAATTGGATTCCCCGGAGAAGTGATTGCAAACGTGATTGATGTTTCTGTCGGAGGCGTTGGAGTGTGCACAAACACACACCTAGGCGCGGGAATAGACTTAACGATAGAAATTATTACTCCTAAAGAAAATTTTAATTTTGATGCTAAAGTCATGTGGACCGCCGCACTTCCAAAAAGTGGAAAAGTCATAAAACAAACTCAAGAAAACGAAATGCAATGGCAAGCAGGATTACTTCTTATCGAATCAGAAAGTTCACCAAAGCAAAAAATGGAATCGCTCTACGAAGCAGCGATTTAATTCTTTATCTTTTATATTTCTTTGCATATCCCGGTTTAGTGACTTGTCTAGCTCTCGCAAAAACTAAGCTATCTTTTTCTATTACCGATTTAGTCACTGTACTTCCGGATGCAATATAGGTTCCATCCGCAATTTCAATGGGTGCAACCACTTGGCAGTCACTACCCATAAAAACTTCATTTCCAATAATAGACTTGTGTTTTCTGGATCCGTTTTTAACCGTGCCATCGAAATTACATGTTACGAATCCGCAACCAATATTTGTATTTGAACCGATTTCAGCATCTCCAATATAACTCAAATGAGACGCGCTCGTATTTGATCCAATGGTGGAATTTTTTAATTCAACAAAGTTTCCAATTTTAACTGAATTTAAAATTTTTGAACCAGGTCTAAAATGAGCCATGGGGCCTACGGAACAGTCTTTTCCAATTATTGAATCTTCTAAAATAACATTGTTTTTAATTATAGAACCACTCTCAATTTGTGTATTATGAATTTGGCAAAAAGAGCCGATGGTAACATTTTTATTAATTTTAGAAATTCCGGATATCGCAGTAAAAGGATGAATAACGACGCCACGATCTAATGTTACGTCTGAACCAATCCAAGTTTTTTCTGGATCATGAATAAAAACACCCTGACTCATCCAATAATTTGCATTTCTTTGAAAATATATTTTTTGAGCCTCAGCGAGCTCCTTCATGGTGTTTACTCCACGTATTAAGTCTGGGTCTTCACAAATATATGCTTCAATCTTTTTCTTTTTCTTTAGCGCATAAGAAAAAACATCGGGGAGGTAATATTCACCGGTCTTGTTTTTATTGTTAACTTTAGATAATGCTTCGACTAGTAAACTACGGTCAAATAAATAAACCCCGCCATTAATTTCATTTATTTTCTTTTGTTTTTCATTTGCATCTTTGTGTTCAACCACGCCTATAAATTTATTACCTTTACGTATAATTCTTCCGTATGCAGATGGATCATCAAGAATTGCAGAAATGAGAGTTGCAAAACTTTTTGTTTTTTTATGAAATTCTAAAAATTCGTAAAGCATTCCACAATGCAATAAAGGTAAATCACCGTTGAAAATAGCAACAAATGGTGCTTTCGAATTTGAATTTTCTAAAGCACATTGAACAGCATGCCCTGTACCTAATTGCTCTTTTTGATGTGTGATAACCGACTTTAAATCTGCAAAAAGAAATCCATTTTTTTCCGAACGAACAAATGACTCAACAACTTCTTTACCATGTCCAACAACAAAATTTATTTGATCGATATGATTGATTCCATTTAATATTTGATTCACTACATGTTGCAACAGTGGAGCACCGGCAACTGGATGCATTACTTTTGGTAAATCAGATTTCATGCGAGTACCCAAACCCGCAGCTAAAATGATTACTTCTACCAAATCTGATTGATTAACATTCGTGGCTTTGTTTTTTGCAGACATGAAATCAGTTTAAACGCTAACTGTTTCACTGACAAGCGCGTCTATTATATATTTGTATGAAACACTACTTCTG
>CAZPTV010000449.1:0-2117 GCA_964589335.1 uncultured Bacteriovoracaceae bacterium | reverse complement strand
CTATGATTTAGTATCTCACGTATATCTAGTTTGGATCCTTCAGTTACTTCAAGTCGCAACCAAGACTTTGCATATAATTTCTTTTCAACGCCAAAGTCTGCAATTCTTAAAACACCTTCTTTGGTAAAGATGCCCTTTTTCATAAATTCTAAATCTTTGGGCTCCGGATGCCCTTTAATTTTAACTAAATACGTTTTCTTTAAATCTCTTTTTTTTAAAATCTTATTTGCTAAGTCTCCATCGTTAGTCAAAAGAATCAAACCTTCAGAATTAAAATCCAATCGTCCGATTGGAATAACTCGGCTTCCGATTGTTTTGATTAAGCTTGCAAGGCAAGGTCTGTCTTCAGGGTCGCTTAGAGCAGAAATAACTCCGACTGGTTTATAGAAAGCAATATATAACATATCGATATCAAGCGATATCATATTGCCACTCACTCTAATTTTATCATGCAATGGATCTACTTTAGTTCCTAATTCAGTAACTAATTTATTATTAACAGTAACGGCACCTTCTAAGATTAATTCTTCTGCATTTCTTCTTGAGGCAATGCCAGCACGTGCAAGTACTTTTTGCAGTCTAACTTTATTGTCTTTCTTTTCTGTATCTACAGGAAGTTCTTTTTTCTTTTTAACTTTATCTGTTTTTGAGGGCGTGTCAGTTTTATATTTGGGTAAAAATACTTTGGTTTTAAAGCTCATTTTAGTGTCTAAATTACATTTCAGGACTAGGTTCGTTCGAATCGTCTAGTGCATCTGGTAATATAATATTGTCCATTGTTGATTCGGTGTTAACCGAAAGGGTTGTATGTGTGTCTTGTAACACAGCATCGTTCATTTGTGTATCAGTTATTATGTCCTGAACTTGTTGCTTTGCCGTTTCAAATCGGGCGGTTTCATTTGCAATAATCTCATTTAATTCATTTTCAAGTTCGATTCTTTTTTCTTCGCTTAAAGATTTAGCCGATAGAGAAATTTGAATTTTTTCTTTTCGTTTTTGTTCTTCTATAAATGGTGTTGTAACGGGTATCTCTGCAATCTGTGTGCGGATATCTTCGATGTCTTTATCAAGGCCACCTTCAATGAAAAGGTTTGCATTTTGAGTGCGAACCATATTTCCAAAGTCTTCAAATTGTTTATCAACTTGATCTTCATCACCAATTTCACTTGCTGCAACCATTGCTTCTATTTCATGAATTGAAGGAAGAGAGGATTCATCTTTTAGATTAAATAACTCTAAAAATTCATGTGAAGTTGAGTAAAGCATTGGCTTTCCAGGCATTTCTGAGCGACCAGAAATTTTAATCATTCTTTTTTCAAGGAGATTGCGAATCATATAGCCTGAGTCTACGCCACGAATTCTATCGATCTCGTCTTTTGTAATCGGTTGTTTATATGCGATGACTGCAAGAGTTTCCATTGCAGTGCTTGTGAGCTTAATGGGTTGGGTTTTTACCATATTACGAAGAACAGTACTCATATGAGGTTTTGTTCTTAATTGATATCCACCACTGATGGATGCAATTTCAACCCCTCTAAAGTTTTTTGAGAATTCATTCTTTAATTCATTCATACAAATTCTAAAATTAGATGTCTTGATTTCGGAGTCAATCAAGCTCTTTAATCTTGATAACGAAACAGGTTTATTCGACATAAATAATATGGCTTCAATGGATGCCATAATATATTCTTTTTCGTCTTCTGTTAATTCTTGAATTTCTTCTTCTTCGCCTGATTCAGAAGCAATTTCTGATTCTGTATGGTCATCGATTAAGCCTTGTTCTTTTGCAAAATTGACAATCTCATCTTCTGCGACTGTAGGCTCGATGGTTGCTTCTTCTTTTAACTGATCGGTTTGGTGATTAGTTGATACATCTGCTGTTTCAGCAAGTTCATTGTGTATTTGTTCGTCTTTCATTGTCTCGTTCATCGTTGTTTACCCCGGGTTGCTCGTCGTAGTTGGTTCAGCTTTTTGCGGATTTTGTGCAGTCGCTGAAATATAATCATGTAATTTACCACTATTGTATTGAAAACCAGTCATTAAGTTTTGATCTATTGAATCAATTGATTCTGTAAGAGTAATATAAATTGTTTCAAACAATGTGTTTTGAAAAAATT
>CAZPTV010000448.1:0-2125 GCA_964589335.1 uncultured Bacteriovoracaceae bacterium | reverse complement strand
TCAAAGGTATACGTGTCTGTGATGACCCTAAAAAAGAGATTTATCCACTTGCAATGAACGTAAGCGGACAAGATGATGTGTTTGTAGGTAGAATTCGTAAAGATCTATCGTTGACTCGTGGCGGAAACGGGCTTATGTTATGGATAGTTGGAGATAATTTGAGAAAAGGCGCAGCTCTAAATGCCGTTCAAATTATGGAGTACATTCTGAAACATAGGAAACGTTTGGATGGTTCTAAACAATAATTTTCTCAAACTTTTTTTCATTTTCTTAACATCTTTCTTTTCTATTAAATCTATTGCAGCAACGGTTTCGGTTGTGAATGCTACGAGGACGGTTGTCAGTTCTTCTACTACAAAAGTATATGTTGCAACCAAAGGTACTGGTGCGTGCGCTTCAAATATTAGCACATATCCAAGTGGCATTACTATTTTTGATGGAACGGATACCACTAATGGTATTTTATATTTTGATGTATTACCTGATGATACGGTTACTGCGATTAATGATGGAGTCACTCCAACGAATGATTACGATGTTTCCTTGATGGTGAGCTTAGATACGGACCCCACAAATGGTATTGTTTTAGTGCCACCGTCTGGGAGTACTTGGAGTCAGGCAAATTCATATTATGTACCCTATGGAATTGTTAATGGCGTCACTAAAAGAATTGGAATTAGCCTACCAAACCAACCTACCTATCCTAATCATCAGGACGGTCTTTGTTCACACGTAACAACGGTAACAGATTGTCAATTAGATGCCGACGATGCCTCTGTCAGTTTAACTTTACGGATTGGTGCTGTAAAATATGGGGATACGCTTAGTGCTACAAACGCTGATTATAAAACCATAACAATCATTATGGTCAGTTGTCCTCCCAGAGCGCGGTCTGGGGTTACGCTGGATGCTCCAGATGTAGACTTTACTTTAACTCCAAGAGATGGAGCGATTAAAGTTACAAATAATTACACACAGCCATATGATCCAATTGAATTGCATGGAACGGTCATAGCTGCTGCGAAATCAAATACCAATCCAACTTTAGTCGCAGACTTTGTAAAAGAGTTTGATAATTCATTAGGGTCGCAAGACTACATTATTGAAGGTATGGAAAATGAAAGACAATACTGTGTTTCCATTGGATATACCAACATGGCTGGCTTGGTTTCGCTAATGCCAAACCCAAGTTCACCTAAATGCATAACGCCATCTTATGTTGATGGTTTTATGAACAGATCGACTTGTTTCATTGCAAGTGCTGCATATGGAAACGAATGGGATAGTCGGCTTAATATATTAAGAAAATTTCGAGACAATGTACTTTTAAAAACAAAAATAGGAGTTGCCTTTGTTAATTGGTATTATCAATGGTCACCAAGCGCAGCCCATTGGCTATGGGAGAACGATTTTTTAAGACCAACAGTTCGAATTTTACTTATTCCAATTGTAGGTGTTGCAAGCGCGTCGTTGTTTATAATTTCTCAAAGTCCTATTCTAATTCTTTCAATCATCAGTTTCTTTTTATTTTTATTTTTTATTTTCAGAAAAAAATTATTCTTTTTTATTTTTATTTATTTTATTTTTACTTTACCAATAAAATCATTTGCTGCCATAGAAACAGAATATAAAAGACCGGTCCAAAAAGTTGAATCCGCAGAAGTTCAGCCACATATAGAAGCATTATTAAAAGGCAAAGAACTTGAACCTAAGTACAAAAAAACGGTAGATAAGGCTACGGGACTTGCTTTAGTTACTTCGAATGATTTCACAGTTTCATCGAGACAGGTACAAGCAAATAAATTTGATAATGTATATCATCCAAACGACAAGTATAACATTGGATTAGATATATTTTACGAATCGCAATTAATGAGAAATAAACTTGGTGCGCTAGGATTAGTAAGTCACTTGACGTTGATTAGCTGTAAGGGAAGAGGAGTTTTTACTAAATTTCAAACAACCGCAGATGATATCAAATATGTTTTTATGGCGGTTCCACTTTCTTTTGGTGGTTCTTATCGACTAAATACTCTTCGTTATTTTGTACCTTTTGTGAATATGGGTTTAGCAGGGGTTCCGTATTTAGAAAAAAGAAGTGATAATAAACCGATGAGAAGAGCCA
>CAZPTV010000447.1:0-2127 GCA_964589335.1 uncultured Bacteriovoracaceae bacterium | reverse complement strand
ACAAGGATCAACTGCACAAGGTTGCTTAAGTATAGACTTTGTTAAATTAACATTGATTAAATAATAACATAACTCGCCGCGGCTAAAGCTCGAATTGAATATTCACAAATACGAACCATTGTGTTACCACAGCGTTAATAGCAACAACTAAATAATAGAGGTATCTATGAAAAAAATCGTATTGGTTCTCTGCTTTGCTTTCTCAATGAATGCATTTGCAGCAGGAACAAGAAATAAAGCTCACACAAATAACAAATCAGCTCCAGTTTCAGCTGTTCAAAAATCTGAAAGCGAAGAAGCTCTTTTAAACAAAAAATCTCCTCTCGATGGCAAACTTCACCTCGAGCCAAACTTTGGATTCGCATTTATTAATCCAAAAGACATCAACACCATGATTCGCGATCAAAACGATGCAATTCAAAAACAAGGAATTAAATCTTTTAACGTTTCTGACTTAGGCACAACTTCAACATTTGGTATCGCAGCACTTTACAGCGTTACTCCAAATGCAAGTTTAGGTTTAGGGTTCAACCGCATGAGCACAAGCGCAGAAGGTTCTTCATCACAAAATGGAAATACTCTGAACGGAACATATTCAATCGGCGCCAATATGTTAACTGCTGAATCAAGACTTTCTGTATTGAAAGCTGACAACAATAGACTAGACACTTACGTTGCTCCATTCATGGGAATGGGCTGGTACAGTGGCAGCGTTGAATTCTCAGGCACAGCAATGCAACAATCGACCGAAGTAAACTCATCTGCAACAGGATTTCTTTTTGGATCAACTGCTGGCGTTCGCTACTCTTTCTTAGAAAGCCTATCAGCAGGTGTCTACACGGGTTATCGTTTTGCTAAATCTGGAGTACTTAAGGTTGATAGCCAAAGAAATTCAGACAAAGGCGTTGGCTCACAAGTAGACAACAACGGAAAGAAAATTTCTGTTGATGCTAGTTCCTTCATGTTGGGAGCTAATTTAACCTGGTCTATTTAATTTAAAGATTAAATCTATTTTTTTTTAAAAGCCTGTGGGATTTTCTCACAGGCTTTTTTATTGGCTTTATCGGTCGCACGATTTCAGATAAACTTAAATTCAATGACCCTTCACTATAAATGCTCAAATTGCTCTACAAATCTCATTGAAGAAAACCTCTATAATGGAGTTTCTTTTAAATGCTCAAAATGCAACGGCATTGCCGTAGGTGTTGGACTCGTTAGAAAAATTTCAAGACAAGACTGGATGACTGATCTCTGGACTAAAGCGAAAGAAAACCAAACAGTTTCAGAAAAATCATGCCCAACTTGTAGTCGAAAAATGCTTGTCGGTCATACTGAATTGTCTTCAAAGAAAATAGAAGTCGATATTTGTGAAACTTGTTTTTTAATTTGGCTAGACTCTGAGGAATTTGATCTTTTAAAAAACTTTCTACCACCGCCAAGACTGTCTCCCTATAATGCTTCTATAGAAAAAACCATAGATCGTTCTACGATTGATAATATATTAAATACAAAGCTAGAAGATAATATCGATCTATTAGATCAATACAACATTTTCATGCCGCTTATTGCATTGGTCTTCGGTTTCATTTTAAGTCAAATTAATTTTTTCATTAATATTACTAACGGTCCTAGAGCCATTACTCATGAATTTGGTCATGCCTTTGGCGCATGGACGGGAAGTATGTTTGCATTACCAACAGCTTTTATGCAAACAAGATCCGACTATAAACAGTCGATCATCTTTGGATTATTTTTTCATGGTGCAATCATTTATGGAATTCTACGAGCATATTATTTTAAATACACATTTACACTAATATTGCTTGTTGGACTTTTTTTATTTTCTATTAAAATGTCCCTCTTTTCTTCAGATCATTCAAGAACACATAACTTTATTATTGGTGGAATTTGGGGCGATATTTTAATTAATACATTTATGATTTTCAGTTTTTTTCATCAAATTTCAAATCATCCACGCAATAGAATTAACCGTTATGTGATGCTTTTTTTAGGTTCTTTCAATTTAATGGTTTTACATAAGCTTTGGTCAGATTCGGTTAAGGATTTATCAAAATTACCCATGGGAAGTTTTTTTGAGGGGCCCGATAGTCCAAACGGAGATCTTCA
>CAZPTV010000446.1:0-2129 GCA_964589335.1 uncultured Bacteriovoracaceae bacterium | reverse complement strand
TACCTTTCAATATACCTATATTCATAACTGGGGAAAATTTCATGGTGACGGAGAAGAGCATACAGATAAATTAAAAGCTAAATTACAAGACGCTAAAATCATGTTCAATTGGCAGGCACCTCAAATGACGTTTAGTCTTGAAGGACTCGAGACATCGGGAGCAAAAGGCTCTCAAAATGCTAGTGGTCAGTACTACATCGGTAAACGTAAAAATTTTATGTCCCCGATTGGTGCAGCATACTTGATGACCATTGCAACAAGTGATGGAGCAGATGATGCTCCTGGTAGTCCTAAGCAGTCTACAGTCGCAAATTTAAATTTACCTGAGGGTTTAAGGATGGCGATTTTTACCACCTCTGCAAACATGACAAAAAGAGCAACGCTATTTGCAAGAGCTGGTATGATTAAAACACAAGCAAATGCGAATATTACTGAATCATCAGATTATGGTAAAGAATTTGACCTTGGTGGAGTTTATCAATTAACCCCAAGTACAATTTTCCAAATTGATTATGGAGATTTTATCCAGGTGGATTTTTTCAAAAGAAAGATTTTGCTGAGTTAATTGCAGGAAAAATTAAATTTAATTTTTAGCTTTTTTAAATTCTAAAAATGGTAGAAGTTTAGAATATCACCTTTAATGACAAGGTTATTTTTATGCCATTATATGAGTTTCCTAATCCTGAAGTTGCTGATGAATATGGTGTAGTCGGAGTAGGTACGGATTTACGAATTGAAAATCTCTTGAACGCTTATCGTAATGGTATTTTCCCTTGGCCAATAGATGAGATGAATACGATTCCATGGTTTTGCCCAAATCCAAGAGGAATTTTAGAATTTTCTGAATTTAAAATACCATCTAGGTTAAAACGAGAATTAAAAAAAATTGAATTTACTCATACTATAAATCGCGATTTTGAATTTGTAATTGAGCAATGCTCTAAAGCAAAGAGAAAAGATCAGGCATCAACTTGGATTAATGAGTCCATGAAAAAATCATATATTCAATTTCATCACGCCGGTTATGCTCACAGTGTTGAAACATGGATTAATAATAAATGTGTGGGTGGATTATATGGAGTTTATGTCGATGGGGTATTCTCTGGAGAGAGTATGTTTCATCTTGTTGACCATGCATCTAAATCTGCATTAATATTTTTAATCGAAAAATTAAAAAGGTTGCAAATAAAATGGATCGACACACAGATGGTAACGCCGCTTTTGGAGCAATTCGGAGCAAAAGAAATTTCAAGAAAAAAATATCTTAAGAAATTAAAGGAAGCTCAGGATTCTTTATTTCAGCCTTTTTAGGTTCAATCTTTAATACCAACTCGTCGTTTCCGTTATCTGACTTCAAGCTGACTTGAACTTTGCCGCCTGACTCAAGCTTTCCAAATAAGATTTCTTCAGCGAGTGGTTTTTTAATCGAATCTTGAATGAGTCGAGCCATTGGTCTAGCGCCCATTTGACGATCATAACCTTTTCTAGCGAGCCATTCGCGAGCATCTTCATCAATTTCTAAGTCGACACCTTTTTGCATCAGTTGTGTTTCAAGTTCAATTAATTGTTTACCTACAACTTGGGCAATTGTAATTGGATCTAGTGGATTGAAAAAAATCGTTGCATCCAATCGATTTCTAAATTCAGGACTAAACGCACGCTCGACTTCTTTTTTTGAAGCATCCGAAATATTTACAACCGAAGACATTCCTAAAGGTTTTTTGTCATGCTCCCTTGAGCCCACGTTGGTAGTCATAATTAGAATTGTGTTTTTGAAATCAGCTTTACGTCCATTGCTGTCTGTTAATGTTCCATGATCCATGACTTGAAGTAAAATATTCCAAATATCAGGATGCGCTTTTTCAATTTCATCTAAAAGAACAATCGCATGGGGTTGCTTTCTAACGGCTTCTGTCAAAAGTCCTGCCTGATCAAAACCTACATATCCCGGAGGCGCTCCGATTAATCTTGAGACAGTGTGCTTTTCCATATACTCACTCATGTCATATCTTAATAGCGGGATTCCTAGAGTGTTTGCCAGTTGTCTAGTTAGTTCAGTTTTACCTACACCAGTTGGTCCACAAAAAAGGAAGGATCCGACTGGTTTTTCACCACCTCGCAAACCAGAC
>CAZPTV010000445.1:0-2129 GCA_964589335.1 uncultured Bacteriovoracaceae bacterium | reverse complement strand
CGTAGACCCGAAATTGAAAAGACGATTAATAATGATTTATCTATAATGATGTTTCTTGCAGAAGCTGCTGAAAAATATATTCCCGAGCTCGCTATAATTGGTCCTAAACAATTTGTTGAAGAATTTGCAACATCATTAAATTACGAATTAGATTTTATAGTTGAAGCAAATTCTACAATACGAGTGGCAGAAAATTTTAAAAACAATCCTAAAGTCATTATTCCTAAAGTCTATCGTGAACTTTCTACTTCTAAATTATTAGTTCTACAAAGACTTCATGGTGTAAAAATAATTGAAGTATCAAAAGTTTTGGCAGATGGAATGAGCCCGAGCCAATTGGTTGATATTGGAGCGCGAGCTTTTTTTCAAATGCTCATGCAAGATGGTCTTTATCATGGTGATTTGCATGGCGGTAATCTATTTGCAATGAAAGACTCAAAAACCGGTGAATCAAAAATTGGAGTAATAGATTTTGGAATCGTAGGTCGATTGAGTTCATCGGCTCGAGAAGCCTTAGGAAGAATTGTATTATCTTTAGTGACTGAAGATTACGAAACACTTTGTTATGAATATGCTGATTTAGCAAATATTGGCGCAGGCGTAGATTTTGAATCCTTTCAACGTGAGGTGAGAAATTCAGTCGCGCCATACATGGGTTTATCGCTTAAAGACGTGAACATGGGGCAAATATTAATTAACAGCACACGAATTGCTTTTAAATATAATATCCGAATGCCAAGAGATTGGATGATGGTTTTCAAAGCAATCTTTTCGCTAGAGGGTTTGGGCCGACAACTGGATCCTAATTTTGATTTCATGGCCATTGGTGGAGAATTAATTCGCCCACTCATGAAAGATCGATTTTCTTGGGATCGAGTTACCAAAGATGTAGGTTGGCTTGCTAAAGATGTAAACGCACTTCTGCAAGTGGCTCCTAGACAAATTCGATGGATGTTTAAAAAATTTAACAGTAATGATTTTGCCTTTGAAATTAAAATCAAAGAAATGGAAATGCTTCGCCGTCAAATGGAAAGAAGTTTTCGTGGTGTTGGTATGTCAATCATTTGCGCTGGTTTATTCATTGCGGCTGCAATTAGTTTAAATATTCATGGCGGAGAATCTTGGCGGGGTTATTCACTACCTGTTGTAATCTTCTTTTCATTTGGAATGTTAGGATTTCTAGGATTACTTTTTAAAAGCTGGAAGTAATTTAGTGAAACATAAAAATGGATGCCTGCGGCATTCACTGAAACACGGTGCGGGGCGCCTTTTTGGCGGGCAGGCAAACGCCATATCTGAAGCGTTGAACTACCCTCGCTCGTTGCTCCACACCGCCAATGGTTAACAAAGTTTCTGCGGCAATAGCTACCTGAACGGACGCTTCTGCCTAGTAAGAACAACTATATAGCGGAAAACGTAAAAAGAGCAGATCGCAAGCCATCTGTCATGTTGTCGGCCGGAACTGGCGGAGGGAACATGACTATCCCGATTGGCACCATTGCAAACCTGAGCACCGCCCCGGACATCCGCGAGGCGATCCTCGACGAGATGAAGATCCATTCGTCGATCGAGATCGATTGCTCGAGCGTGGTCGAAGCCGACCTTACCTTCCTGCAGATCCTCGCGGCGGCGCGCAAGTTTGCCCAGCGGGAAAGCAAGAGCATCTCGATCCTGCCCGCTGCCGATCCTGCCGTTGCCAGCCTGATCGAGCGCGCGGGACTTGCCGGGCCGATCTCTGCGATCTTTGAAAATCTCTGTGCGAGCGGAGCCACCGAGCAATGACCACCATACTCACCGTCGATGATTCCATGAGCGTCCGGATGGCAATCCGGATTGCGTTGTCGGGTGCCGGACATCAGGTCGCGGAGGCAGCCGATGGCAGAGAAGGGCTCGAACAGGCCAGGTCATCAAAGTTCGACATGATCATCACCGATCTCAACATGCCGAACATGAATGGTCTGGAGATGATCCGGGAAATCCGCAAGCTGCCGCTTCAGGCCGGTACTCCGATCATATTCCTCACGACGGAATCTGATGAGGGCATGAAGCAGCAAGCCAAGGCCGCAGGCGCGACCGGCTGGCTGGTGAAACCGTTCGTGGCCGAAAATTTGCTGAAGGTAACGCGAAAG
>CAZPTV010000444.1:0-2158 GCA_964589335.1 uncultured Bacteriovoracaceae bacterium | reverse complement strand
CGTTGCGCACCATGTGCACAAGCGGGTCCGAGATGGCCTGGATGACGTTCTTGTGATTGATGCCAAGGCCGCAGCCCGAGCAGGCAGTGCTCGGAATCTTGCGGGGCCTCAAATAAGTGTCTATAAGCGATGTCGAAGAGTATTCCATTACCAGGCCTCCAGCTCCCAGCCCTTGCGTTCCAGAGGCTGGTTCTTCAGGATTTTCTCAAAAGTTTCCGCAAAACGGCCCTTCTGGATAGGATGTCCAGAAGGGCCGTTTACATTTCTAGGGTAAGAAAATCATATTTGTTGTGCCGCAAGAATATTTCTAAATATTTCCAAAATTCTCTAAGAAAATTGACGAGATAGCTTTGAACTTGTAGAGTTTTAAGCACAGTGAGCTGGTTTGAAAATTTAAAAACTCCAAAGATAAAAGAAAAACCATCCGAAAAAGGTACGAAATTCCCTGACGGTTTCTGGGTGAAGTGCGTCTCGTGTGGAGAAATTTTACAGGCTTTAACATTAAAAGAAAATTTACATGTTTGTATTGAATGCGGACACCATTTTCGTGTGGGTGCATGGGACCGTATATCGCAACTTACTAAAGATGAAACATTTGAAGAATTCAATTCTGATTTAAAAACGAATGATCCATTAAAATTTGTGGATACAAAACCATACTCAGATCGACTTGTGTCTGCAAAAAAATCGACTGACTTAATGGATGCGTTGATTACAGGCAAAGGTAATATTGGTGGAGTCCCAAGTATTTTGGCAGCGTTTGAGTTTAAATTCATGGGTGGCAGCATGGGAACCGTTGTTGGAGAAAAACTATGCCGCGCTTTTGAAGTAGCAATTGAAGAAAAACTGCCAATTATTGTGATTTCTTCGAGCGGTGGAGCAAGAATGCAAGAGGGTATTTTATCGCTCATGCAAATGGCAAAGACTTCAGCAATGGTGATGGAATTAAAAGAGCGAGGGTTACCCTATATTTCACTTTTAACCGATCCCACGACAGGTGGAGTGGCCGCAAGTTTTGCAATGTTAGGTGATGTCATTATTGCAGAACCTGGAGCGCTGATTGGTTTTGCTGGACCCAGAGTCATTCAACAAACGATTCGTCAGGCTTTGCCCGAAGGTTTTCAGCGTTCTGAGTTTTTATTAAAACATGGATTTGTAGATATGATTGTGGCTCGAAAGGATTTGACGAACACAATTTCACAGTTGTTCAGCATGATGTTGCATCGTTCATGGAAGAAAACAAAAAAAAGATCAAGTTGATACTAAATATTATTATTTTGGTTTTAATATCCCTGAGTCCAGGGATAGATCTTTATGCCCAAACTGCAGAAAGTAGAAATGTGCCCTTACCAACAAGGCCACCGGTTCCTGCACCAGCATTTAGTTCGAAACCAAATGCACTTCCTAAGAAGACTTCTAAAACAAAAAAAACAGACACATCAAAAGTTGTAGATTCTCAAGGTCCGCGCACATCGACCACAGTCAATGTTATGGGTAAGTCGATGCATCTCAGCTGTAATAAGAGCATCCGAAATTTAAAAACGAATAAAGTAGAATGTTTTGGAAACGTTTATATTCGAAGGCCATCTGAACTCATGACCTCTGATTATGCTTTACTTGATTTAAACACAGAAGATTTACACGCAGAAGGTAATGTTGTGTATTTTACTGGAGACACGGTCATTTACGGCGTGAAAATGGATTTTAATTTTACAACTGAAACGGGTGTGATCACAGACGGAAGAGTCGAAAATGATCGATATGAATTGCTTGGAGAAGAAATTCAACGTTTATCTGAAGAAGAGTTTAAAGTTAGAGATGGTGAATATACGACGTGCCGAGATTGTCCCCCCAGTTGGAGGTTAGCTGCTAAAACCGTTGATTTTCGAGTCGAAGGATATGCCAGTCTTGGTAATATTTATATTAAAGTAAATGATGCACCAACATTGTACATTCCTTATGCAATCATTCCAGTTAAGACAAAAAGACAAAGTGGACTATTGTTCCCTAAAATGGGAACAAGCCAATTGAATGGATTCATGTTTGTGCAACCATTTTATTGGGCCATTTCACGCAGCACAGATGCAACAGTTGGTCTTGGGTTTTACATGAACCGTGGAAGAAAAGCTGAAGGTGAATTCAGATATGTTTTAGGTGA
>CAZPTV010000443.1:0-2158 GCA_964589335.1 uncultured Bacteriovoracaceae bacterium | reverse complement strand
CTTTACAAGATGGAAAGGGAAAAATCCAAATTGTTATGCAAGAGGGAGAAACTCCAAAAGAAAAAGCGGAATTATTTAAAAAATATATTGATGCAGGAGATTTTATTGGAGTTGAAGGACTAGTAATGAGGACAAAAACTGGAGAATTATCAATTTTAATCAAGGATGTAAAAATACTTTCAAAGGCGATATTGCCTTTGCCTGAAAAATATCATGGAATTTCTGATGTAGAACAAAGATATCGACACCGTTCATTAGACTTAATCATGAATGAAAATGTTAGAAAAACATTTATTACACGTTCAAAAATTGTTAGTAACATCAGACATTTTTTTGATAGTCGTGGCTTTTTAGAAGTCGACACTCCAATGATGCATTCAGTTGCAGGTGGTGCTACAGCAAAACCTTTTCTTACTCATCATAATGCACTTGATATGCAACTTCACATGCGAATTGCACCAGAATTACATTTAAAAAGACTCGTTGTAGGTGGTTTAGAGCGCGTATATGAAATGAATCGACAATTTAGAAACGAAGGGATTTCGATAAAACATAATCCTGAGTTTACTAGTATTGAGTTTTATTGGGCGTATGCAACGTATGATGACTTAATGGATTTGACTGAAGAATTGTTTCAAACATTAGCTAAAAACGTAATTGAAAAAAACACTCTGACGTATCAGGGTAAGGAAATCAAAATTGATGGAAAATGGGCAAGATTATCTGTAAAAGAGTCCATTGCTAAATATTCTGATTTTAAAGATATTTCTAAAATGGATGACCGTAATGCGATCATTCAATATTTAAAATCAAAACATATTGCACATACTGATAAAAACTCTTCTACGGGTTCTTTATTAATGCTGATTTTTGATGCTGAAGTTGAATCAAATTTAATACAACCTACATTCATTACACATTACCCAACGGATGTTTCACCATTATCTAGAAGAAATGATAAAGACCCCACGATTGTAGATCGTTTTGAATTATTTATGAATGGTTGGGAAGTGGCCAATGCTTTTTCCGAGTTAAATGATCCCGTTGATCAACGCAAACGGTTTGAAGAACAAGCTGCCGCAAAAGCTGCAGGTAATGAAGAAGCATGTGATATCGATGAAGAGTTTTTATTTGCATTAGAACATGGAATGCCACCAACCGCAGGTGAAGGAATTGGGATTGACCGCTTAGTCATGTTATTCACAGACTCTGCAAGCATTCGAGATGTAATTTTATTTCCTCAAATGCGACCTGAATTAAACAAAAAACACGAATCAGAAAATGAATTAAATAATAAAAATACTGTTTCGAATAAATTAAATAAAGAATAGCAAAAACAATGGGTCTAATAACTAAGCTTGCGCACCGATTTGTTTTTGATCGAAAACTAGATACGGATCGGCCTGTTCAGGGTTTTGTCTCGTTTATTACCTCAATATCTATTGCAGGGTTAACGATTGGTGTTACCACATTGCTTGTTACGACCAGTGTAATCAATGGCTTTGAAAGAGAATTGCGCAGATCGCTTACAGAGTTTCATGGGCACATACTTTTATTTTCTCAAGCCGAGCCTGTTGAAAAACCAATTGAGTTTGCCGAGCAGTTGAAAGAAAATTTTCCTGATATTGTCGCTGTCTCGCCTTATTTTTTTATTGAAGCAATGCTGAGTTCTGCCAATGGCGTTGCGGGTACAACGATTGAAGGGGTTCATGGTCCAACATTAAATGAAGTCAGTAAAGTAGAGTCTAAAGTTACTGAAGGTCGAATGCCAATGAATGGTAGTGAAATAGTCTTAGCATATGAAGTAGCGAGAAAGTTACGAATCAAATTAGACGAAGAAATCATGATGACCATCCCCTTTGCAAATGCTCGAAGTGAAAACGAAGCTTCACAAAATGCATCACCGATTGTCGAAAAATTAAAAGTAGTTGGAATAGTCAAACTCGGTAAATATGATATTGATAACAAGTATTCTTTAATGGATATTTCTCAGGTTCAGCGAATAATAAATAAACCAAATCGTGCAAATGCATTTAAAGTAATAACAAAAGATGCAAATCTCAGTTATTCAGTTACCGCTCAATTGAATGATCGATTCGTATATCCATTACGTGCTCGCGATTGGAGTACATTGGATATTTCATTATTTAAAGCAATC
>CAZPTV010000442.1:0-2164 GCA_964589335.1 uncultured Bacteriovoracaceae bacterium | reverse complement strand
GTCCAAACGGAGATCTTCAAAGACTATTCAATGGTTTTGGATGGCAACCACAAGAATTAGCAAATCAAACCCTACAAATTGTTCATTTTTGTTTATTCTGGATTGTAGTACAGTACTTTTGGACACTTCGCGAACATCTTAAAAATAAATCTAATGATACGACTTAAAATATATTTCGATTGTATCGCCCCAAAACATTTGAATCCAAGTGCCGATAGCAAGAAATGGCCCATACGGAATTGCATATTTTAAATTTTTTCTCTGAATGAGCATGATAATCAGTCCAAAGAATGTACCAATAAAAGATGAAAATACTATTGTAACAATGACTCCCTTTGGCCCTAAAACTGCACCAATAAACGCGAGTAATTTTACATCTCCAAACCCAAGGCCTTCGCGCTTTGTAATTTTTTCATAAGCCCATCCCATAAACCAAAAAAGCCCGCCTCCAAGCAAGACCCCTTGTAGGGAAGAATAAAATCCCAAACCCTCTATCCAGTGAGACACTAAAAGCGCAAACAATGTGCCCCCTATTGAGATTTCATCGGGGATTATTTTGAAATCAAGATCAATGAAAATTACGCAAATTAATCCTGCAGAAAAAATACAGTAAAATAATGTTAAATAATTAAATCCAAAATGATTATAAATAGAATAAAATAATACAGCCGTAAAAAATTCAACAAACGGATACCGATAACTGATTGATGTTTTACAACCCAAACAACGTCCACGTAAAAACAGATAACTAAATATAGGAATATTTTCTTTCCAAGAAAGCTGGCGATTGCACTTTACACACATTGAGCGAGACGGAAGGTTTACGTAAAATCCGCGTGGATTACGAAAAATCACAACATTCAAAAAACTACCGACCATTGCACCAAATGTTAAAAACCAAAATCCAAGAAATGATTCCAGATTTAATGCGTACAATTTTTAAAGCTCTTTTCTTGAAAAGATTGTGCAAGCTATTGCGAGTGCAAAAACCATATAAGATAGTCCGTACGCTGATGTTTGCAAGATATACGTCCATTCAAGTGGCAAATGATGTGCGACCTGAGCTTTAACATCAAATCGAGTCAGGTCAGGAAAAACATCGGTCACAAATTTTAATACCGGACGCAAAAAATATGGTTCTATTTTCGTAGACATGATTTGCAAATCTTCCATCGCGTGTCCCATTACCCATACACCAGAAGTTATAATTGCACCAAGTGTGGCAGTAGAAAATACAGAGAAAATAGAAGCAATGGTTGCTAAAACACCAAATTCTACAATTTGCAGTATAAGACTTTTAAAAATCGCTACCTTTATTTGTCCGCCACTTAAATAAAAAACCCCGAGCAAAATAAGAGTCATCAGTACGGAGTTTAAAATTAATATTCCATATAATCCAAGCGTTCTACCGACTACATACTGCCAGCGCCATATTGGTTTAGTTAATACTGAAAAGTGAATGCGGTTTTGAATTTCTTTTGCAATGAGCGCCGAACCCATAACAATTGAAATCAAACCACCGATTAAACTAATCGAAGTGAGGCCAAACGTAAGTGCAATGCGTGCTTGCTCTGCAAATGAAAGCTTTGAAACTAGAAACGCAAGCGCAACAGAGAGTAATCCGAATGCAAATGAACTCCAAAGTATTTTCTCTCGAATAAGTTCACGAAACGTAAGCACGGCAAGTGCTTTAATTTGTCTTAAATATAATATCGTTGAATCAGTTACAACTTTTTGAATTTTTTTTGATTTTGGTTGTTGTGCATGCGCGTGTGCTGAACTCATTTATTCGCATCTCCAAAAAACAAGTCTTCAAGAGTATTTCGTCGAGGAATAACTGATTTAACACTTCCTTTTTCTTCGAAAATTTTCTTAAGTGTTTTTCCAATTTCTTCTTCTAATTTATTTTCATCGCTTTCAAGTTCTAATACCCAGCCGTCCATTGTTTTGCGTGCATGCTTGAATAAGGGTTCATCTTTATTAACGTCGTAATTAATTTCAACAGATTTTGTAGTTTTTCCAATGAGTGATTCGATTGAGCCGTGTCCCTTTAGTTTTCCATTTTGAATAAATGCAACGTTATCGCAGATTACTTCTACATCATGAATAATGTGTGTACTGAAAAATATTGTTTTACCTGTCGACGCAATATCTAAGATCATGT
>CAZPTV010000441.1:0-2165 GCA_964589335.1 uncultured Bacteriovoracaceae bacterium | reverse complement strand
GAAAAGGGCTGTATTCCAGAGTTGTCTTTAAGAAACCATGTTTGAAAATCCATTATTCCCAAGTAAAACAGCGAGCATGTGTTTTTGCAAAAACAAAAATTGAAATAATGTTTAATATTACGCGTTAATTGCAAAATAACATCTCGACGCAGTGCCTTTTTAAGTGTAAAAGCGCCCAACTGGATAAATGATTGTTTAACTGAATTCAAAAAATATAGATGGGTGCCATGGTAGAAAATAACAAAGATTGGATCTATTTTTCAGATGAAAAATTACTCCAAATGCGCATTTGCGATCTAGGCTTAAAAATCGAAGAATCTGAATTAAAAGAACACACAGATCAATTGATAAAAGAATTAGAATCACATGGAATTCCAATTAAACCTGTCTTTTATCTTGGAGATGAATGGTTCAGTCCAGAAGGGGTAGCCGCGATAGCACTTCCATTTTATTTAGCACATCCACGATTAAAAGCATTAGAACAGAATATGATGTACGACGTTGAAGGAGGTACTCCGGAAACCTGCATGAAGCTTCTTCGTCATGAAGCGGGTCATTGTTTTGATCATGCATTTGGTTTCTCAAAGCGAAAACAATGGAAAAATATATTCGGTTCACCTGACAAAGAATACAATCCAGACCACTACCGCGCGCATCCATACAGTAAAAGCTTCGTAAGACACATCCCAAATGGTTATGCCCAATCACACCCAGATGAAGATTTTGCTGAAACGTTTGCTGTTTGGCTCACCCCTACTTTAGATTGGAGACGTGAATATGAGTCTTGGAATATTGCTTTAAAAAAACTTTTATATATAGAATCCCTTTCAAAAGAAACCATAGATAAAAACCTTAAAAATAAAATTCACATTAAAAAACCAACAAAACGTGACTTGCCTTATTCGATTGAAAGAATGAAAAGTACTCTAGATAAATACTATCAGAAAAGAAAAAAATCATACGCACACTATCTTCCGGATTATTTCGACTCAGACTTGAAATATTTACTTATAAATCATGAAGGTATTTCATTAGATATTTTTATTAAGAAAAATAAGAAATGGATCACAGAAACTGTTCATCATTGGACAGGTGAAACAAAAGTAAGCGTACAAGAAATACTTGACCGCATATCAAAGCGATCAAACGAATTAAAGTTGTCTTTACCGAACGATGAAAAACATTTTTCAATTGAATTTATTTCTTTCCTCTCTTCAATTTTTTCTAATTTCAGGTACACTGGTAAATATAAGCCCAGAGATTTAAATAGAAGTCATAATAATAAGTAGAAGTTAAATCGTTTTTTTTAATTCATTTAAGAAAACATGGCAAAGAAACAACTTAAAATCTTACTCTTATTTGACATCAGTATTCCTCCACCATTAAATCAAGATTTTACTGAAATATTTAAATCTGATGAATGGAAAGATGAATCCATCTTAATTAAAACACTGAAAAATCTTGGACACGAAGTAATCCCATTTGGAATTTATGACAATATCCTCCCATTAATTTCATTTATACAGGAACAAAAACCTGATTTAGTCTTTAATCAATGCGAAGCTTTTTACGGCAATAGAGATTATGAACCCAATATTGTCTCAATGCTTGAACTTTTGAGAGTTCCTTACACAGGGGCGAGTCCTCATTCTCTTTTAATTTGCAAAGACAAAGGATTAACAAAAAAAATCTTATCCTATCACCGTATCCGCATTCCTAAATTTCTAATTTCACGAAAAAATCGTCCTTTAAAAAAATTACAGGAAATGATTTTTCCTGCTTTTATAAAGCCCCTTGCTCTGGAAGCTTCTGAAGGCATCGCTCAATTGTCATTCACAGAAAATGAATCCGATGCGCTTGAACGAGTAAAATATATTCATGATAAATTTAAATGCGATGCGATTATAGAAGAATATATTGATGGCCGAGAAATCTACGTTGGCGTTTTCGGAAATGACCGCATTAAAGTGCTTCCACCGCGAGAATTATTCTTTAAAGAAATGCCCGACGATTCGCCGAAATTTGCAACTTTCAAAGCAAAATGGGATGACCAATATAGAAAAAAATGGGGAATTAAAAGTGGAGTTGCAAAAGCATTGGACTCAAAAACAGAAAAACATTTAAATTTATCAGCTAAAACAGAGCAAGAATGGGCATCTTTTAAA
>CAZPTV010000440.1:0-2172 GCA_964589335.1 uncultured Bacteriovoracaceae bacterium | reverse complement strand
CTTGGAATGTTTTATGAAAAAAAATATCTTGAATATTTTAGAAGCTATCTCACACCAGGATCATCTTTAAGATCTACGTCTGCATATCCAGAAAAAATTCAAATTGATTCATTTTATTTCTACGGAAGTATTATTTATACGTTGGGCAAATAAATACTAACGCTTTGTATTATATCTCTAATAATTTGCAAATAATCTCTTAGGCTATTAAATTTTTAGCAACACATAAGGAGAAATTAATGTTTACCATTGAATCAATACGTGCTCGAGAAATTTTAGATAGTAGGGGCAATCCTACCGTTGAAGCAGATGTACGTCTTAAAGACGGTAGCTTTGGTCGAGCTGCTGTTCCAAGTGGAGCAAGCACTGGAAGTCGCGAAGCGCTTGAAATGAGAGATGGAGACAAAAAAAGATATTTAGGTAAAGGTGTATTGAATGCTGTAAAAAATATTAATGATGAAATCTCAAGTCATGTTTTAGCTCAAAAATATGAAAGTCAAATTGACTTTGACAATCAATTACTTTCTACAGATGGAACAAACAATAAATCGAAACTCGGGGCAAATGCAATTCTTGCTGCATCGATGGCTTTTTGTCGTGCTTGTTCTGTATCCAAAAAGCTACCACTCTATGCATGGATCAATGAAATATTTTCAACGGGCGGCAATTCAAAGTCTCCATATATACTTCCTGTTCCACTTATGAATATTTTTAATGGTGGTGCACATGCAAATAATGGGGTCGATTTTCAAGAGTTTATGATTGTTCCTGTGGGTGGAAAAACATTTTCAGAGTCATTGAGAATGGGAGTTGAAGTTTTTCATCATTTAAAATCAGTCCTTCAAAGCGAAGGTTTAAATACTGGAGTTGGTGATGAAGGTGGTTTTGCTCCATCGTTGGATGATTATGAAGATAAGCATGAGCAAGTATTAGAATTTGTAATGCAAGCAATTGAATCGGCTGGATACCGTGCCGGAAAAGATATTTACTTAGCCTTGGATGTAGCTGCGAGTGAATTTTATGATGGTGAAAAGTATAAATTTGAAGGCCGCAAAGTGATGTCAAAGGATATGATCAACGTATATTCTAATTACATGAATGATTACCCCATTCTTTCAATTGAAGATGGGCTTGCAGAAGGTGATTGGTCAGGATGGAAAGACATGACACAAACATTGGGTTCCAAAACCCAACTTGTAGGTGATGATATTTTCGTTACAAATCCGACAATTTTGAAAGAAGGAATTGCTTCAAATGTCGCGAATTCAATTTTAGTTAAATTAAATCAGATTGGTACCGTTACCGAAACATTGCGAGCTATTCGAATGGCACAAGAAGCAAAATATACTGCAATTATTAGTCATCGTAGTGGAGAAACAGAAGATTCGTTTATAGCTGATCTCGCGGTTGGCACAGGTGCGGGCCAAATTAAAACAGGATCTGCATCCAGAAGCGATCGACTTGCAAAATACAATCAATTAATTCGTATTGAGGAAGAACTTTCCTCCTCTTCTTCAAAGGGGACTCGACGAGTAGAGTATTTGGGCTTAAAATCTTTTAAGCATGGTTGAAATTTTAGGTAGGGTTTGGCGATCAAACCCAAAAGCAGTTCTTTTTTTTCTCGCCACATTAGGTTGGTGTACTTGGATTTCAGGTTTATTTGGAAATGCAGGACTTCTTCAGGCTTACCGTCTGGCGGATACTCGATTTGAAATGCAAATGAAAATTAAAGCATTAGAAACTGAAAATATACGACTAGAACATTCTTTTAAACTTCTAGAGAATGATCCCGTAACACAAGAACGAGCTATAAGAGATACGATTGGATTCGTAAAAGAAAACGAAATAATTTTTGAATTTAGATAGACTACTTGCTTGTTTGTACCGTTGAGCTCTGGCAAGAGCCTAATGAAGTGCTACAATATCCACTTGTGCATTGAGAATTTGTTCTGCAAGGTAAATTATTTGCACGAACTAGTGTAGATGACATTTTAATATAATCCATCGTTGCTAGATGTCTTTCTCCTGCAGAAGTACTGCTGGGTCTACACATGGACATCATTTTTTCATAACGAGTAGGATATTGTTGAATCAATTCAACTGCATTCGGATACCCTTGAGTTGAATTAATATAAAAATATACCGTAACGTAGTCTTGAAGGCTTCCGTAAG
>CAZPTV010000439.1:0-2177 GCA_964589335.1 uncultured Bacteriovoracaceae bacterium | reverse complement strand
AAGAGTATAGAAATAAGAATATTCTTAAAAATAAAGAAAAGAATACTCAGGCCAACCTGAGTGACCAATGAATACCTCAGAGCAGATATCCAAACTTTTATCTAAGTACGGTATTCCTCCAGCACAAAAGCTAGTTAAATATATTGAACTTGTTTTTGAATGGAACGAAAAAATTAATATAACAGGATCAAAAAATTACGAGGATTTTGTATTAAAGCATGTTTTGGATTCCATTCTAGCCTATAGAGTTAAAAAAGCGGAGACCTCTCATAGAATATTAGACGTAGGTAGTGGGGGAGGTTTGCCAGGGATTGTTTTTTCTATAATCTCTCCAAACACAGAAGTTGTGTTAATTGAAAAGAAATTGAAAAAAGCAAATGTATTAAAGTCTATAATTGAAGCGTTAGGATTAACGGATAGAGTTTCTGTTTTTTGTGGTGGCTTTGAAGACTTTAATAATGTTTCGGATAGTGATGAAATTTGGTTTCGTGGATTTTTGCCAGCGAATAAATTGATTAAATATTTTAATGATAATTTTGAGGCTTCTAAATTTAAAAATATAATTCTTATGAAAGGACCTTCTTGGGGGGTAGAGAAATCTGAGGCAATTAATTTAGTTGGAATTAGTGATGAGTGGGTTATGAGATTTGTTGAAAGCGTTGAAATTGATTATGAGTTGCCCGATGGAACGGGAAGTCGAAGGTTGGTGTTAATATAAATGTTCCACGCGGAACAATTTAGTACTTGTTTTTAATGAAATAGGCATTATTCTATTTTGGTAGGCAAGTTTTTTATTATAAATCAGTGAGTATTCTTTTTGTGCATAGTCACAAATTTATGGCTACCCACAACCACAAATACTGCCCGACAAAAGCCAAGACGGCCAAGTCGGGCAACCTGGCACAAAATTCGAGTACTCATTTTATAAAATTTTATTGAACGATAGCGATTTTGAGGTTAGTACGGGGCAGCATGGGAAAAGTAATCGCAGTAATTAACCAAAAGGGTGGAGTTGGTAAAACTACTACCACTATTAATTTGGCTGCAGCGCTAGCTTTGGCAGACTTACGCGTACTTGTTATTGATTTTGATCCGCAGGGAAATGCATCGTCTGCGCTTGGAATTCCAATCGAAGCAAGAGTTGATCGAAATATTTATCACGCACTTATCGGACAGATGTCTATTGAGTCAGTGGTTCTGGAAACTGGAGTTCACGGTTTATATATTGCCCCAAGTTCAAGTGATTTAAGTGGCGCCGAAATTGAACTCGTACCAATGTTTGCAAGAGAAAATAAATTAAAAGCAGCATTGCATGGGATTAGAAATAATTTTGATTATATTTTCATCGACTGCCCGCCGTCGCTCGGCTTGCTCACAATCAATGCGCTTACCGCCGCAGATAGTTTTTTTGTTCCATTACAATGCGAATATTTTGCACTTGAAGGCCTTTCACAATTACTCAATACAGTACACTTGGTGAAGCAATCTCTGAACCCAAGACTAAAAGAAGAAGGAATCGTATTAACGATGCCGCATCCAAATGCAAATTTATCTAGTGAAATTATGAGAGATGTAAAAAATCATTTTGGAAATTTAGTTTATGAAACAATAATTCCAAGAAGCATCAGACTCTCTGAATGTTCGAGTCATGGCAAACCGATAATGCTTTATGATTACGAGTCAAAAGGCTCTATTGCGTACTTAAATCTTGCTAAAGAATTAATTTCTAAAAACTCTATAAATCAGCCTTTTTCAGAAGATAAGGCGAGATTTCAAAACATTTAAGCGAGGAGAATTTATATGGATAAAGGCAAACCAATTATCGCAACTCGTCCGACACTCGGAAAAGGATTGGCCTCACTTATTCCAGGAGCGTCCTTTTCAAAAGGAGTTATTTCTTCAAGTGCGATGGCAGGCGTTCCGCAAACTACAAATAACGTTGAACAAACATCGGTTGAAAATAAAGACAGACACCCCGGCATTAGCTTGTGTTCGCTTGACGATATTTATCCTAATCCAAGTCAGCCTAGAAAAATTTTTAGCGATGATTCAATACAAGAGCTAGCCATCTCAATAAAGGAGAACGGTCTTATACAGCCTATCGTTGTAAGAAAAACTACAAGGGGATATGAATTAATCGCAGGTGAACGACGCTGGAGAGCTTCGAAAATAGCAGG
>CAZPTV010000438.1:0-2180 GCA_964589335.1 uncultured Bacteriovoracaceae bacterium | reverse complement strand
AGGATATAAAAAAATCCTTTCACAGTATCTTGAATGTAAGAGAATGATCTTGTTGCTTTACCATCACTGAATAACTCAATGTCTTTTTTAAAATATGCTGCTGCCATCAAATCGGGAATGATTCTTTTGTCATCAATTCTCTGCCCAGGGCCATAGCAGTTAAAAATTCTTGCAACTTTAACAGGTACCGAATGGTATTGATGATAAATCCAACATAAAGACTCAGCTAATCTTTTTGATTCATCGTAACACGCTCGCGGACCCATCGTTGCGACATATCCTCGAAAGTTTTCATTTGTAGGTATTTGGTCAGGGGTTGGATCGCCATAAATTTCACTTGTACTTAAGTACAAGACGCTTTGAACGGGATGTTTTTTTGCAAATTCAAGTAGTGTTCTGGTTCCATTAACGTTTACATCGATTGTTTCCAGAGGATATTTTCTGTAAAAAGTTGGTGATGCAACGCTTGCTGCATGAATGATATATGTAGTGTCAGACGGGATCAGAAAAGAAGCACTAACATCTGTTTTTATAAATTCAATATTCTGATTATTTTTTAAATGTTCAATTCGTTCAGGCATGCCGGTTAAAAAATTATCCATCGCAATTATTTTGCACGGCGTATTTTTATATTTAATATTGAATGCATTCAGTACATCAAGAATATAGGAACCCAAAAAACCACCAGCACCAGTTAGTAGTAATTTTTTGTTTTGAAGTGGAATTAATATTTCATTTAATTCATTAACTATTTCAGAACATTCGGTTTCTATGGTTTTTGAAAATTTGCTCACGGTGGCTCAAAAGTTGCCATAAGTTTGATTTTACTGTCAAGTTACGCATTAACATTGCACGAGAATGTCTTTGCAAAATCATGCTTTACTGAGATATTTAAATGACTCAACTAATTATATATTAAAGGAAAAACAATGCAGGTTGTTATTTTGGCGGGAGGATTGGGATCCCGATTAAGTGAAGAAACTCAAGCACGACCAAAGCCAATGGTGGAAATTGGTGGCAGACCAATATTATGGCATATCATGAAAATATATAGCTCATATGGTTTCAACGACTTCATTATTTGTTTGGGTTACAAAGGTTACGTAATTAAAGAGTATTTTAATCATTTTTTACTACATGAGAGCAACGTTACTTTAGACCTAAAAGATCATTCAATTCAATATCACCAAAAAAAATCAGAGCCTTGGAAAATTACTTTGGTAGATACAGGGAACGACTCCATGACAGGAGGGCGCATTTTGAGAGTGCGACCGTATCTTGAAAAAAATAAGCCCTTTTTACTTACATATGGTGATGGGGTGTCAGATATAAATATTAAAAAACTAGTAGAATCACATAAAAAATCAAAAGCACGTGCCACAGTAACTGCAGTCATTCCGCCCGGTCGTTTTGGCTGTTTAGATATCGGTCAGAATAACAAAGTTACTGATTTTAAAGAAAAACCTCCAGGGGATGGAACTCAGATTAACGGTGGTTTTTTTGTTTTTGAACATGATATTTTTTCACTTATAAAATCTGATTCAACTATTTTAGAAAAAGAACCACTTCAAGGATTAACGAAATCTCGAAAGTTAAATGCATATCAACATTCTGGTTTCTGGTATGCAATGGATACTTTGAGAGATAAAAAACACCTAGAAGAGCTTTGGGCCTCTGGTAAAGCTCCGTGGAAAGTATGGAAAAATTAAACAATGAAAAAGAAAATTTCCATTGTAGTTCCAGTCTATAACGAAGAAGAAAATATTCCCGAATTTTTTACCCAAGTAAAATTAACGACACAGAAACTTGAAGATAAGTTTGATTTTGAATTTATATTTACTGACAATCACAGTACGGACCGTACATTTGAAATTTTAAACACAATGGCAAAAGTGGATGCAACAATTAAGGTTTGTAGATTTTCAAAAAATTTCGGTTATCAAAACTCGATTTTAACGGGGTATTCACTTGTAACGGGAGACGCAGCGATACAGCTTGATTGTGATTTGCAAGATCCTCCAGAGATGATGGTTCAATTTTTAGAATATTGGGAAAAAGGATTTAAAGTTGTATATGGTATTCGTAGGTCGAGACAAGAAAACATAGTGCTAAAAAAAACTAGAGATCTATTTTATACATTTATAAATTCATTGAGCGATGATTTTTTGCCGCCGAATGCG
>CAZPTV010000437.1:0-2187 GCA_964589335.1 uncultured Bacteriovoracaceae bacterium | reverse complement strand
ATAAAAATTTTAGAATATTTGAGATCGCATTGAAGCTGCGGGTTACTTTGAATTGAATGAGCAATATTTGTCTATTTAAATACGATTATAGTTAATGTAATTGTCTTATATAATTTATAATTTAATATTTAATTATGGTTGTTTCAATATTATCAGGATGTTTTTTATGGATTTTAATGGAGTATTTTATTCATCGCTACTTAGGGCATGTTTGGAAAATACGAACCCCATTTAAAAAGGAACATCAAACGCATCATGCGAAAAAAGATTTTTTTGCTCCTATATACTTAAAAATAATCGCAGCGGTCATTGTTGTTGGTAGCTTGCTTTTAATTGGCCTACCAAAAATATTTGCGATTAGCTTTACGACAATGTACTTATTTTATGAATGGACTCATTATTCATTTCATAAATTCAAACCAATATCGTCTTGGGGTAGAAAACAACGTAAGCATCATTTTTATCATCACTTCATGAATTCGAATCAAAACTTCGGAGTGACGACATCTATTTTTGATAAAGTATTTAGTACGTATCAAAGCACAGATCAAAGTATTAGAGTGCCTAAATTATTTTTAATGAATTGGTTAAAAGATTCAGAATATACAATTAGTGAAAAATTTAAAACCGATTATGAAACCTCATAAATAAGTAATGGATTAACTTTAATGAATCTCATTAGATTAGTATTCAAATCGAATTAATTATGCGATGAATGTTCTATGTCAAACATACCACCTAAGCCTGAGAATTCATTTCGAGTTATTTTAAATTTAAACGCAAGCCAATCAAGAATGGATACAATACTGCTAAACGCACTAAAGTCTCAAAATGAAAATTTAGATTTAAAAAACATAACTCGATCAGGTTTAAAAAATTTGTTTAATGAAGGTCGAATCCATATTAAAGGGCAACGCGCCAAGCCCTCTTCATCATTAGCTTCCGGAACGACTTATGTTGATATTTTGGGATTTTAAAACTCTGTTTTATCAATCAAATTTTACCGATCAGATTTTATCTATCAGAAAATTGTTTTTGACTCTTTTTTATGGGGAGTATCAATATTAAAAATATATTTACTATACTATTACTAGTTTTTTTCCTTTCTTCAAAAGCGTTTGCATTTGCCGAAAAAATCAATTTTATTGTAACGCCTTGGGTAGTTCCCCTTTTGGGATCTACCATTGTTGATATTGAAACAATGGTAGAAACAAGTATTTCTGAAAAAAACTCTTTAACATTGGGATTAACATATTTTTCACAAAGTTGTTTTGACTGTAGTCCGTCAGGAAGTAAATCTGGAAACGGTGTGAGTCTTTATCATCGATATTATTTAAATCAAATCAATGAAAACGGGTTTGTTTTAATATCAGGTTTTGAAATGGCCAAAGCTAGAACCACAACAAATCGTAATGGCAGTATTACTAAAGGCAATGGAATTATATCTGATCTTGAAGCAATAATTGCGAAGCGAGTCGTTTCAGAAAAATTTATTTTAGAATTTGGAGTAGGACTTCGCTATCGTATTGGCGAAGTCATTGCAGATAATTCTGGAGGATATAAACGTGGGTTTGGTCCTGTTTTGCATATTGGATTTGGTTATTTATTATAAATAAAATTAATGTAGTGGCCTTTTCTTTATCATGCCACCACGAGTGTCTTTAATTGAGTGTTGTAAAATAAAAGCAAGAGAATCTATTTTTTCAACTTCTGTTATTAATCGAGTTACTTCTAGCCGAGTCACTGCACAGAACAGAGCTTTGCGCTCTTCGGAATTGTGTCCCGTAGAGCCGTATCCACCTTCGGTCTTATAAACAGTTACACCTCGTTGTAAGTCATGAATTAGCATTTTTCGAATTTTTTCATAATGAGGTGAAATGATGGTGACTCCAATGTATTCTTCAATGCCGCTAAGAACAAAGTCTACGCTTTTTGAAGCTGAGGCATAAGTGAGAATTGAATACATTGCCGTTTCTACATTGATTAATATTGCGACACATAGAAAAAGGACTATATTAAAAATGGCAATAAAATCGCCAACACTAAGACTGGATTTTCGACTGATTTGCACAGCTAGAACTTCGGTACCATCAATTACGGCTCCACCTCTGATTGAAAGTCCAATTCCTAGACCTAAAAATATTCCACCAAATACAGAAATCAAAAGCTTGTCGTGAGTGATTGTAG
>CAZPTV010000436.1:0-2190 GCA_964589335.1 uncultured Bacteriovoracaceae bacterium | reverse complement strand
TGCTATATTTCCAAATGATGCTACGACTGGCTTTTTATCAGACAATCTTTTGACCGCATCATGAACTTCTTGTGACGGAGCCACAGCTCCGCCTGGAGAGTTAATTCTGATTACGACTCCCTTGATTAATGCATCTTCTTCGAAGTTTTCAATTTGTTCGAGCCATTTTTTCGAATCCATAATGGCTCCGTTAATTTCAATGACTCCAACATAATTTGATTTTGAAAATAATTTCTTTTTTGTTGAAGAATTATAATTTCCATCAGAGGACATGTGGCTTAGAAAATACCAAACTGCCAGCATGAAAATACAAAAGAATATAAAGGATAGTCCTAGAACAATTAAAAGAGGGTTACGTTGGGTCTTCATAATTTAAAAATTTTAGACCCGAACGTAACCTTTTGAAAGATTAAAAAAGAATGATTACTCGTCCTTCTTTGCTGCACCCTTAAGTTTTTCACCAAGGATTTCGCCTAGAGACGTTTTCTTTTCTGCTTGATTTGCATAAGTTGAAATTGCTTCACGCTCTTCAGAGTGTTTTAGCTTTTTGACTGAAAGAGCAATACGTCTTTCTTTAGCATCAAGTTGAATTACTTCAGCACGAACAACATCTCCAACCTTAACAACTTCAGAAGGTTTTTCGACGCGCTGGTCCGAAAGTTCGCTTACATAGATTAATCCTTCAATGCCATCTTCAATTTCAACAAATGCACCGAAATCTGTAACCTTTGTAATTTTACCTTCAATCGGACTACCAACTTTATATTTTTCTTTCACGCCATCCCAAGGATCACGTTCAAGTTGCTTCAAGCCCAAGCTAAATTTTTCTGTATCCTTATCAATAGACAGAACGATTGCCTTAATCTTGTCACCCTTCTTGTACTTCTCTGAAGGATGTCCACCTTTTTTCTGCCAAGTAATGTCAGAAACGTGAATCAATCCATCTATGCCTTCGCCAATATCAACAAATAAACCAAAATCAGTTACTGATTTGATTTCGCCTTCTACGGTTGAGTTTACTGGATACTTGCTTTCAAGGGCAGACCAAGGATTTTCTTGAAGTTGTTTCAGTCCTAGACTTAGACGTTTATTTTTTGCATCTATTTCTAAAACCTGACATTCAACATCATCACCTGGATTGATCATCTTGGAAGGATGTTTTACATCTCGTCTCCAACTCATTTCACTGACATGAATTAGACCTTCAATGCCTTCGGATAATTCAATGAAAGCGCCATAATCTTTTACAGATACAACTTTACCTTTCACTCTATCACCAACATTTATTTTAGCAGCTAATTCATCCCATGGGTTTGGAGATACTTGCTTCAATCCCAAGCTGATGCGTTCTTTCTCGCGATCATATTTGATCACTTTAACTTTGATTTCATCGCCAACTTTGAATAGTTCACTAGGATGTTTTACACGACCCCAGCTCATGTCGGTAATGTGTAAAAGTCCGTCCATTCCACCTAAGTCAATGAATGCGCCGTAATCCGTGATATTTTTAACTATACCTGGAACCACTGAACCTTCTTGCAAATTAGCAAGCGTTTCAGAACGCATTTTTTCTTTTTCTTCAGCAGCAATTGAACGGCGTGAAAGTACAATGTTTCCACGCTTTTTATTAAATTTAATAATCTTGAATTTCATGCGTTTGCCGATGAATTTATCAAGGTTTTTCACAGGCTTTGTATCAATTTGAGATCCTGGAAGAAATGCTTTCACTCCAATATCAACAGATAAACCGCCTTTAACTTTTGAAATAACTGTTCCTTCAACAAGTTGATCTTTTTCACAAGCATGACTAATTTCATCCCATGCTTTAATGATTTGTGCTTTATCTTTTGAGAGAATCATAAAACCTGATTCACTCTCAAGTCGATCAACATAAACGGTGATCATATCACCCTCTTTTACATCAACAGTTCCATCAGACTTTTTGAATTCACCAATGTGAATAATTCCTTCACTTTTATAACCGATATCTACGGTGACATAATCTTGTCCTACGTTGATGACTACGCCATCAACAACTTCACCTTCTTTTATGTTATTTTGTGAGATGCTTTGCTCGAAAAGATCAGAAAATGAATGGCCTTCTTCTTTATATTGACTGGCATTACTTTCATTTGCTTGAGTTTCTGAGGTTTCAGTGAACTCTTCCATCCAGCTTGTTGTGGATTTTTG
>CAZPTV010000435.1:0-2193 GCA_964589335.1 uncultured Bacteriovoracaceae bacterium | reverse complement strand
CCAATATCCATAGAGTTGCTGACGCATTTGCGAGAATTCACCAAATCGATTTACAAGATGTTTTGCAATTTCTTTCCATGGTAGGTTTGTTGGAATGGTTTTCTCTATTTCAATTCCACGTAGTGATTTTGCTTCAAAAATATCTAAAACCTCTTCTGAAGTAATTTGTTGAGCTGAATCGTAGCAAACAACAAGTCCACCCCCATTACCAACTAATCCGCCGTCGCCTGCGAAGGCATTTGTAATAAAAAACAATGCGATTAATAAATTACGTTTCATAGTCCTGCTCCTCTTAAAGCATTTGAATATTGTAAATAAGTTGCTTGTATTATTTTTTCTATTGGAAGTGGCTTAACTCCACAGGATTTATCTACATCTGGCGAGCCATCTAAATTGAAAAATAGAATATCGCCTGTATGAATTACATTTTTATATTTTCCGTTTGAATAGTACTCGCAATCAAAACTTTTATCACCACCAATCACTACCCATTTAAAGTTATAGTTACTGAAAAGAGGATAGGTGCCTGCTCTGACGTCAACAATTAACTCAGAAGCGGTGCCTTTCCCTGAGACAGATAAATATTTATTCAGCTCAAATACTTCATTTGAATGAATAAACATATCGTTTGAAACAATGTCTCTTGTAAATTCTAGACAATGGTTATCGCGGGAAGCTTTACATTGAGAAAGATGTTTTTCTGCATATATTTCGGTGGTATGTCCGCCAGTTAAAAATTGATTGTTTTTATTTACAACCACACCTTGATCACCTTCAGAAAATAGTACTCCCATCATGATTTGATCAGCCCCTCTAAATATACTTAAACTACAGTAGTCTTTAGTAAGAGGCTTTAGGCTTACACCGACTTTACATTCAATCTGAGGAGCGAGATGATTGAAATCATCTACCGACCATATGACATTAACTTTTGAATTCATTGAATTAGCACTTTCAATAAAATAACTTGGTCCAGCGACTACATCTCTTGTGAACATGATTTGTTCTTTTGATTCTAATTCAATATTAGTAAAATCATTATTGATTCTAAAGTTAGATATCCGATACCCACCCCATGGTCGATATGCATATTTTGATTTTAAATGGTTTTTTAATTTTCCAATCATTTTAAATGAAGCAAATGAAGTCATGCTTCCATCAAAGTAATCATTTGTTTGATTTTCTTTTGAATTTAATGATAACCGTTCATTAAAATATGAAAGTCTCATTTCACCGTCAGAACCAGAGTTTGTAGCTTGAAAATATTCTGGTAATGTCAATTCATATTCCAAATCCATCAAATCAACATCATTGGCTTCTTTGATTTCAATAATACTTCGTAATGGATTAAAATCTTCAAATGTACGACAAGAATCTGTACTACATTTACCAATTTTTAAAATTACTCTGTCTTGCAATACAACACTTCTATCCGTTCCTCGATCATATGCATTATCCCAGTAAATTTCCATTCCAGCTCTCTGTTGCATTCCGCCGGGAATCTTAACAAATCTAAAGTCGTTGTATTCGAAATTTAACTTCTGAAAGAAAAGCATAATTTCAGAAGGATCCGAGAGCTTTAGAATATCACTTGATAGTAAATAACCATTCAATAACCTAACTCTAACTGAGTTTGCATGACCATAACTTAAAGCTTCACGATAAATAATTTCGTGCATTACAAGAACTGCTTTATTGAAGTCATCCAAAGCATTCCAAAGACGTTCATTTATAAAGTAACGAGCATTTCCTACAATTCTTGGTTTGCTCTGTAGAATGACCATCTCTAATTTGCAACCTTCAGGAATGGCTACATAGTCAGCGTCTTTAACATCACCCAAATTTACATTGCTTAGTATTTTAGATTCTTGTTCAAAACGGTCTAGGTACATTCCGTATAACTGACGACGCATTTCGCTGACTTTACCCATGCGTTCAATGAGTGTACGTGCTAACATTTTCCATTCACCTGTTTTTTGAATTGCTGGGTCTAACGTTTGATTATTGATCACACGTGCTTCGTATAAATCGAGTACTTCTGAAGTTGTAATTCTGCGTGCATTAGATGTGGGGTCGTAACAAACAACCGCACCACCCCCATTACCCACCAAGCCCCCATCGCTAGCTTTTGCTTGAGTGATAAGAAAGCTAAAGATTAAAACTACTGCTACAAATAAGCGATAAGCATTGGCC
>CAZPTV010000434.1:0-2194 GCA_964589335.1 uncultured Bacteriovoracaceae bacterium | reverse complement strand
AAAAAAAGCTACCCCGACGGTAATGGCAGAGTCTGCAACATTAAAAGCAGGAAAATGAGGCCCATTTGAACCCCAGTAGAAGTCTAAAAAGTCGATGACATAATTATACGAAATTCTATCAATTAAATTTCCGATCGCACCGCCCATAATTAGAGACATTCCGGTTGCAACCAGTCGGTCGCTTTCTGGTAATTTTCTAAAAAAATACAGAATAAAAATTAATGCAAGCATAGGGACAATAATAAAAAATGGAATTCTAAATTTAGCGTCCCAAGTATTTAAAAAGCCAAAGGCTGCGCCAGGGTTACGCACGTATGTAATGCTGAAAAAACTATTAAAAACCGGAAGCGATTCGCCCAGTACAAAATGTTTAAGAATTAAATTCTTCGTCCACATATCCAGTGAAATAATCGTCCCTGAAACCGAAAGAAGAAGTAGATATTTAAATTTCATGATTTTAAACTTTCTACTGCTTCAACGCAGCGGCCGCATATATCTAGATGCAATTGGTTTTTTCCTACTTCGATGCTGTACATCCAGCACCGTGCGCATTTTTCACCGGGTGCCTTTTGTACGTTCACTTTTACTTCACTGCCTTCAATGAATTCAAGTTTTGAAACGATAAAAAGACGAGCAATGTCCTCTTTTATGGTTTTGATATTTTGTAGAGTTGTAGAGGGGGCCGTCACGATGATTTTTGCTTCAAGTGGATGGCCAATCTCTTTAGATTGTCTTGCAACTTCTAATGACTTATTGATTGGTTCTCGAAGTTGTAAAGCAACTTCAATTTTTTCAGCTGCAGATTTCCATTGGTTGGATTTTTTCCAAAATGGATCCATAGTAGGAAATTCTGCTTCAAAAACCGAACCTTGTTTGTTTAAAAATTTCCAAATTTCTTCACAAGTAAAGCTTAGAATTGGAGCTAGACCCGAAGCAAGCGCTACTCCAATGCGATAGAGAGCTGCTTGCGATGATCTTCGTTCTTTAGAATTTTTCGCAGATGTATAGAGTCTGTCTTTTAGAATATCAAAATAAAGTGCGCTCAATTCGGTTGCGCAAAAGTTTACAAGAGTGTGGTAAGACAAATGAAATTCATAGGATTCATACGCTTTTTTGAGAGACTCTAGAAAGATAGAAGTTCTGTAAAGCGCCCACTGATCTAATTCACAAAATTCTATTTTTGATTCAGTCGAAGGGTCATAGTCATGAATGTTTCCAAGAATGTAACGGATTGTATTTCTAATTTTTCGATAAGACTCAGAAATTCGATCTATTGTTTCCATCGAAAAATTAACGTCATTTCTATAATCTTCTACGACAACCCAAAGACGTAATATTTCTGCACCATTTTTTTGTGCAAAATCTAATGGATCAGTAACGTTTCCTTTAGACTTCGACATTTTTTTACCTTCTTTATCATTTACAAAGCCGTGGGTAAGTACTTTTTTGAATGGAGCTTTTCCACGTGATTCAACTGAAGTGAGAAGGGATGTTTGAAACCAACCTCGATGCTGGTCACTGCCCTCTAAATATAAATCAGCAGGCCATTGGGAGCGACCTTTTGAGATATTGATCGTGCTCGCTAAAACCGCGGCATGACTCACTCCTGAGTCAAACCAAACATCTAAAATATCTGTTTCTTTGCGAAGTTTTTTGGGATCTGCAATTTTTCCAGAATCTGTTTTTATTCCTGGTTTTAAAAGTTTTTCAGCGGGCCATTCATACCAAATATTCGGTCCATTTTGATCAATTAGATTTGCAACATACTCAAAGCTTTCTTGTGAAGAGACAGTATCATTTGTTTCATCATCATAAAAAACTGTTATCGGTACGCCCCAAGTTCGCTGACGAGAGATACACCAATCTGGTCTTGATTCCATCATTCCTAAAATACGATTAATCCCCCATGAAGGAATCCATTCTACATTATGAATTTGTTCAATTGCACGTTTACGTAGACCTGTTTTTTCCATTCCGATAAACCATTGTGGGGTTGCTCTGAACATCACGGGTTTATTGCAACGCCAGCAGTGCGGGTATGAATGGTCTAAATCAGAAACTTTGATTAGATGTCCGCTTTGTTTTAATTTTTCAATCACAAGTGGATTGGCATCAAATATTTTAGTACCTTTCATTTCAGTGAATTCATCTGTATATCGTCCGTAAGCATCGACAGGTGCTAGTACGTCAAGTC
>CAZPTV010000433.1:0-2197 GCA_964589335.1 uncultured Bacteriovoracaceae bacterium | reverse complement strand
ACACGCAAGGCAAGTTTGGAGGTGTCGGTTTAGAAGTTGGAATGAAAGATAATTTACTCGTTGTCATCAGTCCGATTGAAGACACTCCAGCATACCGTGCAGGAATTAAAGCGGGCGATAAAATAATTAAAATTGATGGTGAAAGCGCAAAAGGAATGAGTCTTTCTGAGGCGGTATCACGGATGCGCGGAAAAAAAGGCACAGAAGTAAAGATTTCAATTTGGCGCGAAGGAATGAATAAGCCAAAAGAATATAAATTCAACCGTGAAGAAGTTAAAATCGCGACTGTTAAGTCAGAATTATTAGAACCCAATTATTTATATGCTAAACTGACCACATTTAATGAAAATTCAACTCCGGACTTGCTGAATGCCATAGAAAAAGCTGAGAAATCAGGACTTCTTCGGGGTATCGTTTTAGATCTTAGAAATAATCCCGGTGGATTGTTAGATCAGGCAGTCGATGTTACGAGTCTTTTCGTTGATGATGGAGTTGTCGTCTCTACGATTGGCAGAAATCCAGAAAATAAAGAAATTAGATATGCTAAAAAAGGGATGGCTAGAAAAGATATTATCCTTGCTGTGTTAGTCAATGGATCTAGTGCGTCTGCAAGTGAAATTGTAGCAGGAGCATTGCAAGACCATAAGCGTGCAGTAGTCATGGGACAACCAACTTTTGGTAAGGGTTCGGTGCAAACGGTCGTTGAGCTCGCTCCAGATGTTGGTATGAAACTAACAATCGCTCGATATTACACACCATCAGGAAAATCGATACAATTGAAAGGCATTCAACCAGATATTTTATTAGATGAGTTAGATCAAAAAGTCATACAAGCCGCTACAAAAAAAACAGATACCTTACGTGAACGTGATTTACGAAGAAGAATGGAAAACACTGGAAATGCATCCATTGGAGTTGATGATGTCGAACAAATGAAACCCGATATTGCAAAAGATGATGATATAAAAGATGATGAGGAAAAACCGATTCATCCAAAAGATGATTATATGGTTCGAGAAGCTTTGAACTATGTTAAAAGCTATCAATTATTTCGAGCTGCAGAGATGAAGTCTCTACCAACGAAAATTGCAGAGCCGAGTCTAACGACACCCAATCCTAAAAAAACAAATTGATGGAAAGTATAGAAAAAAACACTGACGACAAAAAATGTGCTCTAACGGTTTCTCAACTGACTCAGAAAATTAAGGGTCTACTAGAATTGGAAGTTGGACATGTTTGGTTGCAAGGTGAGATCAGCGGATATCGACCAGCCCCTTCAGGTCATTTATATTTTAATATTAAAGATGAAGGTTCAATCATCAACTGCGCTCTTTTCAAAGGAGTAGCAAATCGTTGTTTAAATCAAAAATTTCAGATTAAAGAGGGCCTTGAAGTTTTAGTCTATGCACAGATTTCAGTTTATGCACCTAGGGGAAATTATCAACTAATCGTTCAGCACATTGAACCAATGGGGGCAGGAGCCTTAAGATTAGCATTTGAGGAGTTAAAGAAAAAACTTTCTAAAGAAGGTCTGTTTGAAGAGGGACGCAAAAGAACAATTCCTAGTTTTCCAAATAAAGTAGCTTTAATTACTTCTCCAACGGGTGCTGCATTACAAGACATGTTAAATGTTTTAGGCAGAAGGAATGCGGGAATTTCTATTTTAATTGTTCCTACGCTTGTGCAAGGTGAAGATGCACCTCCACAAATAATTAAGGCAATAGAAACGGTGAATCGATTTGATCTTGCTGATGTAATTATTGTTGCACGAGGTGGAGGATCAGCAGAAGATCTTTGGTCATTTAATGATGAAGGTGTTGTTCGCGCTCTTGCGGCAAGTAAAATTCCAACCATCTCAGCGGTTGGTCACGAAATTGATTTTACACTTTGTGATTTTGTTTCCGACTTAAGAGCTCCAACCCCCTCGGCCGCTGCAGAACTTGTCAGTCAAAATCGTATCGAAGTGATGGAGCAGATAAAAAAAGATTATCGTAATATGTTAAATCAAATTGAAAAAAAAATTCATCAGACAAGAAATAAGATTTTACAGCTTGAACAAAAATTAATAAGTCCACATGAGCGATTGATTCGGTTTCAACAAAAATTATATGAATTAAAAATGAGATTGTTACATACGATTACTGGAAAAATTCCAGAGTATCGTCAAAGAGTTGACGAGTTGATCAAAAGAGCTGAG
>CAZPTV010000432.1:0-2204 GCA_964589335.1 uncultured Bacteriovoracaceae bacterium | reverse complement strand
CAACATCTAGATCTGGGTCAGTGCCTACGATTTCTGCATCTACTTCTCTGTCTTCTGCAGATTCAGTAAATTTTACTTTTACATTATCTGCACCGTCAACAACGTGATTATTTGTAAGTATCAACGCATGCGTAGAATTTGCTTCGATAATAAAACCAGACCCCAAAGACATTGCTTTTGGAATATTGTTTTTAGGCTGTGGCACTCCACCTTGACCGCCACCAAAAGGATCCTGACCACCAAAAAAATCTTCAAAAAATTTTCTCCATAGATCATCTTGACCACCGTACTGATCCCGATAACCTCCCCTCATATTTGAAGTGGTAAAAATATTTACAACCGAGGGTATAAGTTTTCTTGCGATTGGCACATAAATATTATTTGGATTATTTGCACTTCCATCTGCCGCAAAAACATTTACTGAAGTTAAAACAATTAGAAATAGAAATAATGTCTTCACATTAAGACTCCTTTTTTTGGATTTCTACATAACGTATTCGTGTTTCGTAAAGCAAATGATCAAGCAATTTTTGTTCATCAACATTGAGATTGTTCTTGGTTTTTTCCTTTAGAAGCTCTAGCAAATCAATATTATGTCGAGACAATTCCAGATCGGTTTCGATTTTTTTAGAGTTAGGATTTTCCGTGAGTCCCAATCCCATAAAAGCTGCCGAAGAAATAGATAATATAAAAGTAGTAAAGTCGATCTTAGAGTGATTTGTTTTCATTTATTAACTCCTTGCTATAAATTATTTTTTTAATTCTTTCTACTGTGCTTGGATGTGTTTCAAATAAATTAAAATAAGTAGATTCAAAAAATGGATTTATAAAATAGAGTTGAGCTACGGCTGGAAATAAATTACTTCGCTTTAAAAGTCGTGAAGCCGTATCTATTTTTACTAGACCTTGTGCTAGTGCATTTTTATTTGAACAAGTTTCAGAACCTTTTTTATCAGCAATAAAAAATCCATCCACATCAACAGAGGCTTTCACTAAAGATGCACAAAAGGGCAAAATAAAAAATTTAGATAAAAAGCCTAGCTCCTCCCTCGGATTTAGATCTTTATCAAAAGACAGAAGATGGCTTTCATTTGCTTTAAATTTTTTTAAAATCAATGCAGCTAACGTTGCATATATAACCAATTTATTCGATTTTTTAGATTTTAGTCTATAAAGCTCGCTAGAAATTACTGCTTCTAATTCCTCTGCATTTAATGCTTCGATCAAACCCTTAGTAATAAATAAGGCCGAATGATGACTACTTTTTCCTATCACAAATAGATTGGGGCTATGATCTGGGATCAGGTATATTTTAGGTTGAGAAAATTTCATTCTTTGAACATTTTTTTTAATAATTTCAAACAGATTGGGATTGTCTGCCTCGCGCATTAAATAGGCACCATGGAACGATACTAAAATAGACTCAATGAAAAGACTGAAAATAAATACTGTTGTAATGACGAGTAAAAGAAAAAAAACTAACCCTACAAGCCCTAATAAAATCCAACTAATGAATGAAAATAAAATAAGGGGTAAAAATAAAATCATAGTAATATTCGTTATTTGCCAGCTTTTAGAGTTTAATGTATGAGCAGTTTAGGTTTAAGTCAAATTCCTCTGATTAAATCATATTATTTCAAATATTTAGGAATTTTTCGAATTTGTTGCAAGTAATCTTGCGGCATGTTATAGCCATTTCCACAGCATAAACTAAGTCAGAATTTTAGGGAGTAACACTGATGGAACTGAATAAGCTTGGTTTTGGAATCGCATCCTTTCCTAAGGGAGCAAATAAAAAAGATCCAATAAGCGCAATTAGAATTGCAAAAGATTTAGGATTAGATTGTCTCGAACTCGAGTTTGCTCATGGACTACGAATGAAGGATGAAACTGCCCTCGATATTTGTAAAACGGCACGCGAATCTGGAATCACACTCACTGCACATGCACCATATTACATTAACCTTAACGCTAAAGAGCAAGATAAGATTGATGCATCAATTAACCGTCTTTTGCAAACTGCAAGACTTGCAGGACTTTGTGGCGCATACAGCATGACTTTTCACGCAGCTTTTTACATGAAAGACAATCCACAAACCGTCTATGATATTGTAAAAAAGTACCTCAAACAAATTACAGACAGACTGGTTGACGAAAGCAATCCAATAGAAAAAAGAATCGCATCTATAAAATTCATGGAATCA
>CAZPTV010000431.1:0-2212 GCA_964589335.1 uncultured Bacteriovoracaceae bacterium | reverse complement strand
CTCATCCACACGATATTGTAATAACGAAAGAATCTCCAAATTACAGACTTTCAAAATAATAATAATGGGAATTATTTTTTATTTTTTATTATTCACAGTGGCTTTTTTATACGCTTCTGTTGGTCACGGTGGTGCGAGTGGATATTTAGCATTATTGTCTTTTTATGGATTTCAGCCTCAAGAAATGAAAGAAACCGCATTGGTTCTAAATGTATGCGTTTCAATGATTTCGTTTCTATTTTACAATCGTAATCAAAAATTTAATTTGAAATTATTTTTAATTTTAATTGTATTTTCAATGCCCTTTGCATTTATTGGAGCAAAATATAATTTTGAAATTAAATATTATAAAAAAATATTAGGTATCTTGTTATTATTTCCAATCGCGCGACTTTTAGGATTTGCTTCAGATAATCAAACTGAAAGAGCCATTTCTGTCCCATTGGCTGCAATCAGTTCAAGTATAATTGGTTTTCTTTCAGGAATAATCGGTATTGGTGGAGGTATTCTTTTAAGTCCATTTTTAATATTAATGGGTTGGACTACCATTAAAGAAGCTTCTTCAATCGCTGCACTTTACATCTTTTTTAATTCATTGTCTGGATTGTTGGGTCTTATGAAAAAAGGTCTCCATTTGAATGATCATTCTTTTACAATTCTTACAGTTGCAGTAGTTGGCGGTATTCTTGGTGGATATTTGGGAAGTCATAAATTTGAACTTAAAATATTGCGGCAACTACTAGCTTTAGTCATGTTCATTGCGAGTATAAAGTTGATATTTACTTGATTAGCAATTGAGGCGCTGGCCTTGTGGAGGCTGGCTGGTCTCGATCTAAAGTAATGGTGTGAAATTTAATGCTTCCATCTTGGTCAATTTTATAACCAGATCTTTTAGCATCATATTCTGCTCGAGATTTTTGAATTTCTTTATCTTGTTTATCTTTAGCTAGTTTTTCATCAAAATAATCCATAAGTTGTTTTTCGCCCGCAAGAACACAATCAAGAATAGGATGTTCTTTATGTTGGCTTTGAATGTATTGATTGATACCGTCGCAGTATGCAAAGCAAATTTTATCAACGCCATCAATCATCGCATTCCAGTTTGGATTTTTTGAACCTTCAAGAAAATCTCTTTGCTGAGGTGAAAGTAAATCTGGTGGATTTAAGAGAATATTTGGATGGTTTTTAATTTTGCATGCTGTATGTGGTGGAGCGACCATCACTTCAATCCAACCTTCTATTGCATAAGCTTCAACTAAAGCAGCTAATGTTAGAGATGCTTTTAGTTTTAAGGCAAACTTTCCCATGCTTAATTTTGAACTAAATGACGGAATATTTTTCATAATCGATTCCGCATCTCTAGTAATATGATGTTGAATGAGTTCAGTCGTTGGTGCAGTTGTAAGAAAAGATTCTCCTGCATATTCTATTTCACCATGAATAAGATGCGGTATTTTAGCATGAGACACGTCATCTCCATATAGACTTGATACAAATTCTAACTCACCATTTGTGTATTTAAATTCACCACCAGGTTTGCTTAATATTTCTTTGCTCTCAGGATTTTCTTTGGCCATTTCTTTTTTAAGTGCATCTTGAATTTCTGGGCGATTGATAACTTTTGTTAGAAATTGATCATAAAAGCTACATGATTTATATGGTCTTGGTTTTAAACATTCTTCTTTTGGATCTTTTAAATGTTGATCTAAGGAGTTTTTTGCAAGAAGTGTGGTTGAGCCCCAAAAATATTTTTTATGGTTCCAATATGGTCGGGTCATTTGATAAAAACGAGCACGATAATATTTTGAATTTTGTAATTCATGCTTTTCACCTTGACCCGTTTCTAATAACCAGTCAGGGTTACCTGCGCTTGCTGAATTTAGAAATAAAATTAAAAGGAAAATAACTCTCATCACATCTATTATTTTAGCAGAATTTTAGGAAATAACAAAAATCAATGATTATATATAGTTAGATTGTTTATTTTGTTAAAGATGAAAGGATTGACATGATTTCACGGGCATAAAAATGCAAGGGTTGTGCAAATTATTTTATCTGTTAACGTTTAATGAATGCCTATTAATGTCTATTCCATATTGGGACCAATTATTTTAGCGCTCATTTTAATTGAGTTTATATACTGCCTCATTAAAAAAAATGGATTTTATAGTTATCAAGATAGTCTCATAGGCATTGGCACAATGATGATGGC
>CAZPTV010000430.1:0-2225 GCA_964589335.1 uncultured Bacteriovoracaceae bacterium | reverse complement strand
CATATTATCCATAATTTTTTTTTTTTTTTTGGCATTCATAGCATCAACGACTCGTTGTGCATCTGCATTCCCGGTTAATGCAACGAAACGATTTATCGATTGCACTTGCGACGGCAATCGATATTTTGGTTTATTAATGCGAATAGGAATGACTCCATAATTAAACCAATGATCTGGAAAAGTAAGATTACTTGGTATTGGAAAGTCTTTTATAATTCGTATGGTATCCATGAGTGGACTCATAAATGCTGATGAATCGAGATGTGCCAAATCAGATAGGTTCATCGCTTTTGCAACTAGACCTGCTTTTAATCGTCCAGCTGCCAATGATGTGTCATACCCATTAATATTTCCTTCAAGAATTGTGTAATGATCCGGTTGCATTTCAGGTAATTCTATTTCTAAAGAAGTTCCTGAATTTCCAATCAATGAAACGGTTGAAAACCCTTGTTTTATCGCAGTAATTGTAAAAGTATTTAAAAAATCATCATCAAAAAGCTGCAAAGCAAACCTACCATTTGAATCAGTAAAACCTTTTTGAATTAATTGTCCTGTTTGACTTTCGACGATGACCGTCGCCTGTGAAACCGGCAAACCCTTACCAATAACCACTAAATTAAAAACATTCTGATTTTGACTCTTAACCTGAGTAACCTTTACAGGAACAATCGAAGCCGCATGAACTAGCGCACAAGTTAAAAAACAAAAAATAATGATTAATCGAATCATCGTATCCCCTCTCAGTTGGTTACTCTAATTCAACTTAGAAAACCTATCTTTGTCAAATACACATTCATAAAGTAAACTATTGAAAAAGAATATGGCGATACCAAGAATTAAATTTAAATACTCAAGAGCTTCAACTGACAATACAGGAAATGGATTGATCTGTCCCACATGCAAGAGTGAGAGAGAACTTAGAAATAGAAAACCAAAAATTCTAAGCTATATTTTATTTGTTTCAAATTTTGCATTTTTCTTCTGGTACACTTCGTCACGTCGACTTGAATTAAAAATGAGTATCCTCTGGGTTATCTTTCAAATCGTTCTTGGTGCATGGGCGATGACTGATCGGATACAAAATCACAAGCCTCTTTATTATTGCAGAAGATGTAACACTCGCTTACCATCGTAAAACAACTCTTGAAGGGAGACTAATTATGTCAATTGCCAAACGCACAAAATGGTTGGCTTATGCAGCATTGCCAACATCGGCATTAATCGTATTTTTTGCATGTACCAACACAAGTACAGCAGGTTCACCCGGTAAACCAAAGTATTCTTTTATGAATGGTGCCGGACCAAATGGAGCTCTTGTTGTCATTGATGGAAAATCCTACAGTGAAGACGATTTGATGGGCGATGAAAAAATGGAATTCATCGATGCTCAAAAGAAAATCTATGAACTTCGCATGGCTCGTGTTGGTCGTGTTTTATTACAAGCTACATACGGCGAAACAGCTAAAAAAGAAAATCTTTCTTTGGAAGAATATTTAGATAAAAAAATACTAAAAGGTGATTTCAAAGTCTCTGAAGCAGAATTCAAAAAGTTTGTAGAAGAAAGACAAATTCCAAAAGATCAGATGAATGATCAATTAAAAGAACGTGTAAATTCATACCTCGTAGCAAAGAAAAAGAATGATCAGGTTCAGAATTTGATAGCTAAACTTTCAAATGAAAAAAAGGTAGAACTTTATTTCAGTAAACCTGCGGCCATGAAAGTTGAAGTCGGAGCTTCTCCAAGCTACGGCAAAAAAGATGCGAAAGTAACTGTTGTTGAGTTTTCAGATTTTCAGTGTCCGTATTGCTCTAAAGGCGCGGATGTAGTTAAAGAAATCAAAAAGCATTATGGCAGCAAAGTACAAGTTGCATTCAGACATTTTCCATTGGTTCAGATTCATCCACAAGCAAAAGGTGCATCTGAAGCATCAATGTGTATCAATGAGCAAAGTACCGATAAGTTTTGGAAGTTTCATGACAAATTATTCGAAAACCAAAGCGCATTGGATGGCGAAGCATTAAAGAAACATGCTAAAGACATTGGTGCTAATGTAGACGAATTCAACAAGTGCGTGGATGCAAAGAAATTTTCAAAGCATGTTGAAGAAGACATGATGTATGGTGAAAAGCTAGGTATCCGATCCACCCCAACATTTTTTGTAAATGGTCAACTCGTACAAGGAGCATTACCATTTGCTGAGTTCAAAAAAATGATTGATGAGGCG
>CAZPTV010000429.1:0-2229 GCA_964589335.1 uncultured Bacteriovoracaceae bacterium | reverse complement strand
ATATTAGATTTAATATTTCTGATTTAGATTTTTGTTTATTTGAAGAAATATTTTCAATACCAAAGAATATTTCAAAAGAACCTCTTTTGAAATGACTTTGTAAAAGCCTCTTTACTTGCATATCAAAATCGAATGAATCAAATTTAGGTGTTCTAATCTTTGATTCTAAAAAACGATGATTAACGGATTTTACTCTACAATAGAAGCGAATATGATCATACTCGGGAAATGTAATATAACTCTCGCCAATACCAGTCATTGATTCGACATTGGATGGATGAGGGGAGAGTACTTTATTTTCTAGATTTCTTTTTAAGTTTTTCTTCATGTGTACCAATAAATGTAAAACGATCTAAAAATCTAAATTTCTTTCTACGTGAGGTTTTAAAATCGTCCGTATTATTTTTAATTAAACTTTCAATTTGTTCAATTAATGCTTTTTTCATAAATGTGGCAGCTTGATTCCAATTTCGATGTGCACCACCAATTGGTTCTGGAACGATGGCATCAATAACTTTGAGTTCGATTAAGTCTTCTGGATTCATTTTCATTATTTTAGCAGCGTTTTCATTCATCGAACTGTCTGACCATAAAATTGATGCGCAAGATTCAGGAGATATGACTGAATAGGTAGAGTATTGTTGCATCAGAACTCGGTCAGCAACACCAATTGCAAGCGCACCTCCACTGCCACCCTCGCCAATCACGCAAGTAATGATGGGAGTTTCAATATTAAACATTTCCATAATATTTTTTGCAATGGCTTCAGATTGACCACGTTCTTCTGCGTCTATTCCAGGATATGCTCCAGGAGTATCGATGAAAGTTAAAATTGGAAGCCCAAATTGTTCTGCAAGCTTCATAACTCTGAGTGCTTTTCTGTAACCTTCAGGTCGAACCATTCCAAAGTTACGTTCAATTTTTTGTTTTGTATTACGGCCCTTTTGTTGAGCAATGATTGCAACTGAATATTCACCAATTTTAGCTAAACCACAGATCATTGCAGGATCTTCACCGAAATATCTATCGCCATGGAGTTCAATGAAGTCTTGAAAAATTAATTGGATGTAGTCTAATGCGTATGGTCGATTGGGATGTCTTGAAAGTTGTACTCGTTGCCAGGAACTTAGTTGAGAGTATACTTCTTGAATTAAAGAATTTAATTTTAACTCTAAAGCCTTGATTTCACTTCGAAAATCTACATTTTCACTTTTTGAAATTTCACGCAGTTCTTCTAGTTTTTTATCAAGTAGAATGATTGGTTTTTCGAAATCAAAAAAATTATCCATATCAATCAAACACATTATTCTCTGCGCGATTAACTTTCAAGAGAATGTTTGTCATGGTAGATTAAACTTATATGTCAGAACACACAAGTGCACCCACGGATTCAAAAGACAAGAGTAGTGTGGAATCAAATACTCAACCTTCTTCATTTAAAGTTGCATTACAAGAGATCAAATCAAATTTGGTCGAACTTCTAAATAATATTCAAATATTTTTAAAGGGTGGACCCAAGAATATTGCAAAGATACCTTTGATAATATTAATGCTACCAGTAACACTAATTCAAAAATATTTACGTTACGGGCTGTATCATAAAATCATAATATTTGGATTTTTATTAGGATTATACTTCATCGCTTTTTCAACTAAAAAGATAATCAAATTACAGCATAAGACGCAACCTGTGCATGAAGCACATGATTATGAAAAAGAAAAACTCGAGAAGCAAATACAGTTTAACGCTGAGTTGAAGCACGTCATATCACGAACGATTATTGTTGAGCGCTTTACAGCTCATTTGCGTGGAAATGATGGAAATTTAAAAGAATTTGATATGGAATTATTTATTACATGTGATTCTGATGAATCAAAGAACTGGTTAAAAACACAAATGCACGCAGTAAAAGAAATTGTAAGTCTTATTTTAGGGTCTAAGAATTATGATGAGATGATCCAACCTGAAGGAAAAGAAGATTTTAAAGAAAAAGTAAAAAAATCAATCGATAATTATTTTAAGAAGAAGAAAACAAATGGTTTTGTTGAGAAAATTTACTTCAGTCAGATGATGATGGAATCATAATGCAGTATTTACTTACATTTTTATTTTTCATTAGTATAAATTCAACATTTGTTTTTGCAGAAGCGATGAAGCCAGAAGTTCATCGACTGTCAAATGCATTAAAGTATAAAACAGTTTCTGAATTGGTAACTACTGGAAAATAT
>CAZPTV010000428.1:0-2229 GCA_964589335.1 uncultured Bacteriovoracaceae bacterium | reverse complement strand
AGCACTACCTTGACACGGTAGGGGTCGTTGGTTCAATCCCAATCGCGCCAACCATTTTATTCGACACACTTCGCATCTCTTCTTCAGTTTTATCATCGCTTCGTCTGCGGCCTATGTGGCCAGCCACCTAGCTCCTCAAAAACTTTCTCGATTTGCCTGTGTCTCGAAAGAAATGAACAGTAATAAATTACATTTTTTCATAATCAGAATTTATATATAATGACGGACATTTTATGCATTTGCATAAATACATTAAACACCTAACGTATTTTCGCCCCAGATTACTTTGTGTAACTGCGTCTGCATTCGGACATTTAAATGATCTTTGATAATCCACTCCGCTAATTCTTTAAGATTTATCTTTCCATAGACAGGTGAGAATAAGATTAAATGTTTTTGATCTAATTTGTATTCATTCAATATTTTTTTTGCAAACTCGTAATCAGTTCTATCTTGGATGACTAATTTAATTTCATCTTTTTCAGTAAGAAATTTTAAATTATCAAAGCAAATATTAGCCTTTTCACCACTAGATGGAGTTTTAATATCCATGATTATTTTTGCAAATTCTGAATAACCTTCTATTAATACTTCACCACTTGTTTCAATTGAGACATTAAATTTGTTTTTAGAAAGCTCTTTTACTAATTCAAAGCATTTTTTTTGTGACAACGGTTCTCCGCCAGTCACGCAAACATATTTAGTGTGATGAGATTTTACTTCTATTAATATTTCCTCAATTGACATCCATTTTCCACCAGTGAATGAGTAGGTCGTATCACACCAAGTGCAACGAAGTGGGCATCCAGTCAGCCGAATGAAGCTTGTGCGTTCACCGGTAAGTGTGGATTCTCCTTGTATACTATGAAAAATTTCAGTGATTTTTAGTTTAATATCTTCCACGTATGCGAACGCATACCGTAAAAATAAAGAGGGGTCAAAGCTTCATGCTTTGACCCCTCTTTGATATTGAAGAACGAAGGTATTAATGAATTCCGACTATGCGAAATAAATCGCAGTGGGGGAGCTAGTCGGTGCGGACGTTACCTTCATCTCTTGAAAATTATTGCTTGCTTAAAGACAATTCTACTTTTGTTAATCATACCAGTTGCATGAGTCTCTGTTGTGTTACTTTGGTACAATTGGGGGAGCAAAAGTTAAACCATCTATCTTTGGCAACCCAGCCAGCCTGGAATGTTCAGCACATCCTTTAGCTCTGTGGCTTTGCGACCTTTAGGTTTCCCTACAGGCTACCTTTTTCAAAGAGAGGCGTTTTAAGCGCATCCTTCAACAAAGACGTATGGTTAACTCGACTCCTTTCAAGATGTTTAGATATCCACGCGTCTTGTAAATTTCTCAGCACCACGCTGATATTTATAATTTTACATAAAAATATGCTACGCGTCAAACTAAGGATTTTTAAATTATTATAAACGTAATTATCAGCCAATAGACCATGTTTTCACGACACACTTGACGCAAAAAAAAATATAGAAAAATTTCAAATTTATCATGTTGACGTTAGTTGAATCTTTCACTATAAACTAAACTCCTTAAGCATCTGATTCAAATCACGAAGTTTCGATTGGAATCATTATCAAAAAAGCAGTGTTTTTACGTGTTTTTTTGAAGATTGTTCTTTGACAACTAAATAGGGCAAAACGCTATGAAAAGAAAATTCAAGCAAGACGCGCAAGCGAATTGAGTGAATGAGTAAGGGCATAGTGAAAGAAAAGAAGTAGAACAAAGAAAAAAGCCGTTCAATTTTTGAGAGAAAAAATTAAGTAAAGTACTTTAGCAAATTATTGATGGAGCTAGTTAGAAGAGTAAGAAAACCTGCAAGGGTTTTAAGAAAGTAGAATTAGCAAAATCAGACAGGAAAAAACATGAGAGTTTGATCCTGGCTCAGAACGAACGCTGGCGGCGCGCCTAACACATGCAAGTCGCACGCGAAAGAGGGGCAACCTTCAAGTAGAGTGGCGCACGGGTGAGGAATACGTAGGTAATCTGCCTTACAGACCGGGATAACCAGTCGAAAGATTGGCTAATACTGGATAGTGCGAATTTAACGTGAAGTTAGATTTGGGAAACTGAGGCGTACTAGCAATAGTAGCTTGAGCTGTAAGATGAGCCTGCGTCCCATTAGTTAGTTGGTGAGGTAAAGGCTCACCAAGACGATGATGGGTAGCTGGTCTGAGAGGACGATCAGCCACACTGGAACTGAAACAC
>CAZPTV010000427.1:0-2236 GCA_964589335.1 uncultured Bacteriovoracaceae bacterium | reverse complement strand
GTTATACTTGATGATGGTTTTCAACATTTTAAAATGAATAGAGACCTGGATATACTCGTCCACGATTTTAGTGTAAAGTGGCCACTTTTGCGTGATTTTCCTTCGGTCTTTGAAACGGTACCAATACGGATTTCACTTTCTAAAGTTCCACCATTCTGGAATTCTATCTCGTGGGTGCAGGCTAATTATCAAATGGGATCTGTATATAATGATCGTTATTTGCTTTTCTGCGGAATTGGAAATCCTGAGCGAGTATTAAATAAATGCAGTGAAAATAAAATCGATGTTTTAGATTATAGGTTTTATAAAGATCATAAAAACTATAAAGTTACTGATATTCAAGAACTTTTAGATTGGAAGAAAAATAGCGAAGAAAAGTACGGCACAAAATTAAAATTATTAACAACTTTAAAGGATGAAGTAAAATGCTCAGCATTCAGAGAAATTATTCCTGATTTTGATCCAACGGTTTTAAATATAGAATTAAAATATCAAAACAATGAATCTGAGTTATGGAGGGCTATTGATGAATGTATTCACCGCTCTCACCATTAGATGTATTTTAACGTTATTTGCGCTCCTCGTTTGGCCCTTACCTAGAAATATTGAAAGAGGTTTTGGAAAAGGTCTAGGTTATATTATTTACTTATTTGGATATCGAAAAAAAGTTGTTAATGAAAATATTAAAAACTGTCTTAGACAACTAGATAGTAAAACTCAAAAATCTATTGCAATCGAGCATTATAAATATTTTGGACTTTTAATTGTCGAATGCTTACATTTTTTTGTTCCTACTAAAAACCATTATAAAAAATATGTTTACAAAAATACTAAAATTATTGGTTTGGAAAATTGGGATCAGGTACGAAAAAAAAACAAAGGAACGATATTTGTTTCAAGCCATCTTGCAAACTGGGAACTCATGACTGCAAGGGGTGCGCTTGATGGAATATGCATTACAATGATTACTAAAATTCTCAAACCTCGCTGGATGCACAATAAGATTGTCTCAAGAAGAGAAAGCTGCGGAATAAAAGCAGCCTATGAGCCTCGAACATTGCCTGTCATTATGCGGGCACTACGAGCAAATGAAGCGATAGGTTTTGTTATGGATCAATATGCTGGTCCTCCAATTGGAATTCCAGTAAAATTTTTTGGAGTGAAGGTAGGAACATTAGCAGCCGTCGCTACACTCGTACAGAGAACGGGCGCTTCAATTTTACCCGCAATAACTTATCGAGATGAAAGTGATAATGTGGTTTTGGACATTCAAAAAGAACTAGAGTTGGGGGATTTAGTCAACAATGTGGAAAAATCTACCGAGGTATTGGCTCAAATGGTTGAGAGCTGGGTACGAAAGTATCCTACACAGTGGCTTTGGACACATCGACGTTTCAAGAATGTTGTCTGGTCGAACGACTTGGAATAAAATTTTAAAATGATGAAACGATCTTATTTTATATTCCTTTTGGCCTTTATATCAATGAGTTGTGTTGGAAAAAAGCTTACAAACCAGCAGCCATCAGAAGTGATAGTGCCTGATGAACTGGCAAAAAGCTTTGAAGTAAAAGAATATTATCCAGGTGAAATAAAAAAAGATTCGAAGCCAGTTGATGATCATCTTAAAGATTCAGTTGCGGGCAAGAGCTCAAAACTTGATATGAAAAAAGAAAGTAAAAATGTGAAAAATAAGTCAGAAACTAAAAATAAGGCAGAACCTGTTGCAGTGAATATTTTTCAAAACAGAAGACCTAAAATCGATCCTATTTGGGTTGGTGAAAAAATCTTTATGGACGTTTCTTGGTTGAAAACAAGGGCAGGTGAGTTTGAATTAACAGTACAACCATTCAAAGTTGTGAATGATCGCAAAGTTTATCATTTTAAAGGCTTTGCAAGAACCGCAGATTTTTTTGCTTGGTTTTATAAAGCTGACGATTATGCTGAAAGTTTTGTGGATTATGAGTATTGGGTTCCTTATAAATTTACACTTAAGGGTGATGAGTCGAAATACAAAAGAAATTATCTTGAGCTATATGATCATCAAAAAAGTAAACAATACGTGCATACTGTAAATTTCAAAATCAAAACTTCTGAAACCGCAGAAGAAAAAGGTTATAAAGATTTAATTCCAATGACTCAAGATGCGATTAGTTCTTTATATTTTGCTAGAACATTTACACTGAATGATGGAGTTTCAGTAAAGTTTCCTATGACAACCAATGGGAGACAAGTTGAA
>CAZPTV010000426.1:0-2239 GCA_964589335.1 uncultured Bacteriovoracaceae bacterium | reverse complement strand
ACTCCTTTATTTAAAACTGAATAAAAGGGTACGACGACAAAAACAGCAGTTTGCGCCAACGCTTCGAGAGTCATTACTCCAGGAAAAATTGGATTTTCAGGAAAATGACCTTGAAATTGCGGCTCATTAAATGAAATATTTTTAATCGATTTTGCATAGCTTCCTTTTTTACAATCATCAATTTCATCAGCACTCATTCCGAGCTTTACTGGTTTAGCTGTTTTTATTTCTAACACTCGATCAACTAACAAAAATGGATAACGGTGTGGCAGTACATACAAAACACCATTTTGATCAAATGATTTAGGATCTAACCAATTTACTTTTTCAGGATTAAACGTACCAAAACTCATTTTGAATTACCTTCCAGTTTTTTTAATCGATTTGAGATTTCATTTAGCTTGTCAATTTGCGCTACCATTCTCCACCATTGCATTCTGGGTCTTGCTAAAAATGAACCCATCATTACTTCTTTATTCTTAACATCTTTTGAAACACCTGCTCCCCCACCAACAATAACGCCATCACCGATCTGTACTTTATCTGCGACTCCAACTTTTCCTGCCAATATAGTACCTACACCAATTTTTACATTGCCTGCTAGTCCTACTTGAGCACATAAGGTTGAAAAAGCACCAATATAACCATTGTGTCCAATCTGAACTTGATTGTCGATTTTTACACCTGTTTCAATTACTGTATCTTTGATAGTACCACGGTCAATCGTAGTTCCTGCACCAACTTCAACTTCATCATGTATTTGCACACTACCTAAATGCCAAATTTTAACAGCACCACGCTCTCCCTTTGCGTAACCAAAGCCATCAGAGCCAATTACAGTATTTGCATGTAAACGCACGCGGTTTCCAATTTTTACTTTTGAATACAAAACACAACCTGGAAATAAAACACAGTCTTCACCAATTATAACCTTAGGTCCAATGGTAACATTGGGTAGTAAAATGGTTCGTGCTCCGATTTGAACTTCATCTCCAATACTAACATGAGTACCAATGCGAACCGTTGGATCAATCGTTGAGGTTTTAGAAATAGATGAATTTACTCCTCCACCTGTCCATTCTGATCCAGCAATTGCATTCGAGGGAAGAACCCAATCAGCAAATGGATCTAAACTAGCTAAATACTCTGTTAATTTAGCGAAAGCTAAATATGCATCCTTGCAACTAATAATTACCTTTATTGTTGATGGAAGATCACTTTTAACTTTATTTATTAGTGCTTCATTAACGACTAATACTGATGCTTTTGTTTTTAGTACATCTTGAATAAACGATTCGTTAATTAAAAATGTAATTGAACTCTCAATTGCTTCGAGCGGCTCTGCAATTGATTTTAATTCAAATTCATCTAACTGAAGATTCGTCCTGTTCTCAACCGCACTCGCGTTGAGAACAGGAATTATTTGAGATATTTTTTGAACTGAATAAAAATCAACCATTTTTCTTATTGAATAACTTAATCACTTCTTCAGTTAAGTCTTCTTTAGAAGTTGAATAAAGAATGCTGGTATCGTTTTTTTCAATAATAAATGTGAAACTTTTTTGAGCACCTATTTCCTCAATGATACTTCTCAGTTTTGATATAATTGGATCTGTTAATTCTCGTTCACGTGCTTGAATTTCATATTGTGATTTACCAAACTTTTCTTGGTACTTTGCCGCACGCTCTTGAATTTCAGCTTCTTTTTTTGTTCTGGCACTTTCACTTAAAACTTGTCTTTGCTTTTGATACTCAGCAGTCATTTTTCTAATTTTGTCTTCTTCATCTTGAAGTTCTGCTTTTCTCTTATTGAACTCGGATTCTAATGTTGATTTTGCTTTTTTCCCAGCATCAACGGTCTGCAATGCTTTTTGCATATCAACAGTAGCAATTTTCATTTCAGCTGCATGTACATTTGATATAAAAAATACACCAAGTGTAACTAGTAATATTTTAAATTTTTTCATTTTTTCCTCCAATTATATTTTCAAAATATTTGACATTAACTAAAATGGTGGCCCAATAAAAAAGTTAAACACAACTTGATTTGGGTCGCCGTGCTTTGGTGCAATTGGAAATCCCCATTCAAACCTCAAAGGTCCAATCGGAGAGAACCACCTGAAACCGAATCCAACATCTTTTTTAAAGCCTAATAGTTTTGTAAATTCTGTAATGTTTGAGTAACTATTACCCAGGTCAAAAAACGTAACTAACTTTAATCCTGCTTCTTTGATAAGTG
>CAZPTV010000425.1:0-2239 GCA_964589335.1 uncultured Bacteriovoracaceae bacterium | reverse complement strand
AATAGAAAAAGTGAATGGTTCATATTTTGTTACTGCGTATGTGCAGTCTTCAATTCCTCAAGAACAAGAGTTATCCATACATAAAAAAATTGAAACGATGGAAGGTGTAATTCAAGTTCGATGGGTGGGAAAAGAATTATTTATAGAAAATTTCACGAAATATTTTCCAGGGATATCAAAAGATTTATCTACCCTAGATGCAGATGCAATTCCTCGATATTTTCGTGTGCAGATTAAAGATATAGATGCTGAAAAAATTAAAAAAGAATTGCTTGCTGTATCAGGCATTGAACAAGTTGATTTAAATCAGAACCGTTTTGAGAATTTATTAAAGTCATTAATACTGATTCGAGGTTTTGTTGGTCTTTTGTTTTTAGGTTCTTTAATGACAATATTAATCGTGTTTATTAATCACTTTCGTTTGGATCCATTAAATCGTCAAAAATTAGTCAATACAATGGAGCTTTTAGGTGCAAGTCGTTCGACCGTTGCAATGCCTGTTATGATTGGAGGATGGATCGAAGGATTGTTGAGTGGATTGATTTCGGCATTGATTGTACTCATTGTACATGCTTCTTTTGAGACTGAAATCTCAAGATATTTTCAGGCAACAGGGTTTGGATTTAAAGGTTTATCAGTAGGAATATTGCTTGTGAGTTTAATGTGCGCTGGAATGATTACCGGAATTGTTGGTAGTTTTTGGGCATCATTATTAGTGCAAAGAGTACCTTTTTTTCATCGTTTTTCTGCAAAGGGGTAATGATGAAAATTTTTATTGTAATTCAATTGCTATTTTTATTTAGCGTTGGTTTGCATGCAGAAAACGTAGAAAATGAAAAACAGCTTTCTATTATTCGTGAATCGATAAGGCAAATTGAGAATGATTTACTTCAAACTCAAGAAATTAAAACGGGTGCAAAGTCACAATTAGGTAAAATCCAAAAATTAATCGCATTGCAAAAGAAAGAAATTATTTTTTCACAAAGAAGAATTGATGATTTGAACCGCAGCATGCAGTCGCTTTCAGACCAAAAGCAGGGACTTTTGCAAAAAATTGCTGAACAAAAAATAAGTATCCGTGAAAAGCTTAAAGAATTAAATCTTGTGACTGAAGATCAGTTTATGGATGCAGAGTTTCTAGAAAAATTTGATATCGAACATCAAAAAGAACGTTATTTAGAGATGCTTTCGAAGAAAGAATTAAAATCGATTGATTTGCTTCAGCAAAGCGCTGATGAAGCGCTGGCTTTGGAATTAAGAATGATAGAAGAAAAAGGTAAATTAGATTACTTCATTCAAGAATTAAAAGAGCAAAATTCATTTTTAGAAGCAAATGAAGAAATTCAAAAGAGTATTCTTTTAACAAATAAAGCAAACCGTCTCGAAACATTGAGAAACTTACAAGAACTTCGGTCTGTTGAAAAAGAATTAAATCAAATTATGAGTAAGCTTAAAAAAGAGACCGGTGGGGTTGCAATCCGTTCAGGTCTTGCATTAAAAAAAGGTACGCTCCCTATGCCGGTTGATGGAAAAATTTTAAATGAATTTGGTCGGTCTTATAATCTAAAAACAAACTTATTTACGTTCCAAAAAGGAATAACAATTAAATCGGTCAAAAATGCCGAAATTCGTGCAGTGTATGATGGAAAAATTGCCTACGCAGGGCCTTTAAAAAATTATGGTTACATTGTGATACTCGAACATCCCGGACAGTATTATACTTTATATGGGCAGCTAGGAAAAACAATTGGCGTTGAAGGGGACACGGTTAAGCAAAATGAGGTTGTTGGAATATCTTCAGATGAAAATGTTTACTTTGAAATCAGAAATAAAAATATTGCGATCAATCCGATCGGTTGGTTTAAAAAAGTTGCAGAAAATAAATAAGGGAAGGAATTATTTATGAAAAATAAAATACTATTCACGTTGATAAGTACGATGTTGTTTTCATCGTGGTCCTTTGCTGCTGATAAGAAAAAAAGTCAAACACGTCAGGTTGAAAAAATACAGGAACTTCCTAAGGAAAATAAAGCTCCAGAAAAAAATAGTGAAAAATACGAAAACATTGCTCTATTTCAAAAGGTTTTATTTTATATCGAACAGAATTACGTTGAAGATGTAAAATCAAAAGATTTGCTCTACGGTGCAATTAAAGGAATGATGGAGACGCTCGATCCGCATTCAAATTTTTTGCCACCAGAAGTATTTAAAGACATGAAGACAGACACGCAAGGCAAGT
>CAZPTV010000424.1:0-2243 GCA_964589335.1 uncultured Bacteriovoracaceae bacterium | reverse complement strand
CTACTCGCAGAGGGCAAAACTCCCCTCACCGGTAAAGTTTCTGCAATTATGCCCGAAACAGAAAAAACTTTTGAACGGTTTATTGAAAATGTAGCCGGAGAAAATAAAGGGATTGCAAAAAAAATCTTACAGACTTCGATTTACAAAATTTTTGCACAAGAATTTTCGGGAATGAATGAATATCTTGCCATCGAGAAACTTTACGATTTGTATCAATCAAAAGAATACGACTTGATTATTCTCGATACCCCACCGAGCGCAAACACATTAATGTTTTTAAATGCACCCATGCGGTTGATGGAGTTTTTTGACGACAGAATTGTTAAATTATTTATTAACCCTGGTAATAAAATATTTGCATTTGGAATTCGAAAAGTACTTGAAGTGCTAGAAAAAATTACAGGCAAAGGGTTCATTTCTGAATTCTTAGATTTTACTGCAAATCTATTTGAGTTACGTGGCCGCTTCATGGACAACTTGAACGATGTACAAAAACTATTACATCAAGACGATGTTTCCTTTGTCATGGTCACCAGTTCAGAAAGAATCTCAAAGCCAGACACACAGTGTTTTGTTGAAAAATTAAAAAATGAAAATTATCCGTTTTGGGGATTTATCGTAAACAGAAGTGTTGCAAAATCTATTCATCTCCCACTCAATCAAATTGCAACTTTTCAACCCGATAATTCAGAAAGTGTTCCTAACGGATTAATCACGAATTTCAATAAATTAAAGCCCCGCTTAATACACGAAAAAGATACTTTTGAATGGCTAAAAACTCTCAAAAAAGAAATTGAAGTTATCGTTTTACCTGAAAATCCAGTAGACATTCATTCCGTAGATGCACTTACTAAACTCATGCTCGAGGTTTAATCTTGAAACAAATTGATTTTTTAAAAAAAAGAGCACAGATCATTAAGTCAATACGAGAATTTTTTTGGGAAAAAGGTTTTATCGAAACAGATACACCAACGTTAGTTTCTAACCCAGGAATGGAACCACATATCAGACCAATTCGTGTTCGAACAGACAGCACCAACCAAATGACCTTTCTTCAAACAAGTCCAGAATTTGCTATGAAAAAAATTATGTCTATGGGCTTCGATAATATTTTTCAAATTTGTAAAAGCTATCGATATGAACCCAAAAGCAATACCCACCATCCAGAATTTACTATGTTAGAGTGGTATAGAACGAACTCAAATTACTTTGAAATAATGGATGACGTTGAAGAGTTGTTTGAATTCATTTTATCGAGACTCGATCTTAAAGTAAAATCCGACATCAAAAGACCATGGATTCGTCTTCGCGTTTTAGATGCATTTAAAAATTATGCAAACATTGACCTTACAAGCTTTCCAAATAATCCTTCGGGAATTTTATCTTTTTCAGAATTCCTCATCCAAGAAGGACTCATCAGTAAAGCATTTGTTGAAAATAATATCCAACACAGCTCGTTTTGGGATGATTTATTTTTTTTAGTCATGTTAAATAAAATTGAACCTGCCTTAACCCATTTAGGTTCACCAATTATTTTATATGACTATCCCGAAAGCCAGGCAGCTCTATCGAATTTATATACAGATGCAAATGGTTTTGTCTGGGCCAAAAGATTCGAAGTTTATGCTGGTGGATTTGAACTCGGCAATGCTTTTGATGAACTGACTGATCCAATTGAGCAACAAAAGCGCTTTGAAAAAGATATGCAATTAAGACGCTCACTTTACAAAGATGATGATAAAATGCCAACACCACCGACTGATGCTGCTTTCTTAAATGCAATCAAAAAACTACCCCCGAGCGGAGGAATTGCTATGGGTGTAGATCGAATGATTCAATATTTTTTAAAAGAGCCTGATATTCAAAATATTTTATGGCAAGAATCTTACCTAGATTAGTTCGCTAGGTATTTCTTAGTCGGCAATTTCTACCATCTCAAGGTTTACAGCACGCACCCGATCTTATCTGTAGGAAAGGTACGCCTTGATACAGATCATTGTTGCTTTGATAATCTTTAATTTTTCAACAGTCTTCGCGAACGAAGATTGTTCGACTTTTTTTCAAGCCATGAAATGTCCTGAAGGATCTTTGATTACCGGACCTTATGAGTGGGATGAAAAAGAAAATGATAACTTTGCAGTTTTCTTTCAAAAAGGAACCTGCACTGACTTATACAGTGCTGCAGGATTAATCACTGACTTAGGCTGTAAAAGCAGCGTAAAAGTATGTGCTTCGATTAAAAC
>CAZPTV010000423.1:0-2282 GCA_964589335.1 uncultured Bacteriovoracaceae bacterium | reverse complement strand
ACAGTAAAGGCACCACACCATGCGCGACCCGCATCGCAATCATAGAGGATACCTTTTACCATTAATAATGTTCCTAAATTTGCATAACCTAAACCAAGAGTTCTGTAATCATGACTGTTTTTAGCAATAACCTGAGTTGGATAACTTGCATAATCAACAGCGATTTCTTGCGCAATAATAGAAATACGACATGCATGGCGATATCCTTCAATATCAAAGCTTCCATCTGCATTTAAAAATTTCATTAAGTTAATACTCGCAAGATTGCATGCAGTATTATCTAAGAACATATATTCAGAGCATGGATTTGATCCATGAATCCGATCAGTACCTAAGCATGTATGCCAATCATTGATTGTCGTATCAAACTGAAGACCAGGATCTGCACATGCCCATGCTGCATTTGCAATTTGTCCAAACAACTCTCTGGCTTTATAAGTTTTGTAAACTTCGCCAGTTGTTCGTAGAGTCGTGTTCCATTCGCCATCATTTTCAACTGCTTGCATGAACTCATCTGTTACACGTACAGAGTTGTTTGAGTTCTGACCCGCAACAGTACGATAAGCCTCACCATTAAAGTCACTCGAATAGCCCCCAGCAATAAGTGCTGCAACTTTCTTTTCTTCACGTGACTTCCAATTAATAAATTCTTCAATTTCAGGGTGATCTACATCTAATATAACCATCTTTGCTGCACGACGAGTTGTACCACCAGATTTAGTAGCGCCAGCACCTCGATCTAAAACTTCAAGAAAACTCATGAGGCCGCTTGAAAGTCCCCCTCCAGAAAGATTTTCCATATAGCCACGAACTTTTGAAAAATTTGTTCCAGTACCAGAACCATACTTAAAAATACGTGCTTCATTTTTTACAAGGTCAAAAATAGACATTAAGTCATCGTCAACAGATTGAATGAAACAAGCAGAACATTGAGGATGATCATAAGCGAATTTAGTTTCTTCAATTTTATCTGTTGTCGGATTCCAGTAGAAGTTTCCTCCGCTACCTTTCACTCCATATTCTTCATATAACCCAACATTAAACCAAACAGGTGAGTTGAAAGCGAGTTTTTGATGAACCAATAGATGTGTGAGTTCCATTTCAAAGCTTTCAGCATCTTCATTTGTTTTAAAATAATTACCAAAACGCTCCCCCGCTTTACGGAATGAATGTGCAACGCGTTTGATAAGTTGCTTAACGCTGGATTCACGGCCTTCTTTATTTATTGAGGTAGGGATTCCAGCTCTTCTAAAATATTTACTTACAGCGATATCTGTAGCTAATTGACTCCATGATTCAGGAATTTCAGCATTATCCATTTTAAAGACAACAGAGCCGTCTGGATTGCTGATTACAGATTGTCGTATTGCCCATTTAATTTCGTCAAATGGATGTACATTGGGTTTGGTAAAGCGACGCTCAACTGTCACTCCTTTGCGAATAGATTTTGTGATTTTCTTCGAACTAACATCGATTGGAATCTTTTTATTTGTCTTCACCGACTTTGTACCGCCCTTACTTTTAATCTTACTTTGCTCAACGAGTGTTTCCATCTGTTTCCCCTCCTCAGGATGAAAATAATTCCTTAGCTTCTAGCATCACTGCGTCGAAGCATTTTATTTAACAGTTACTTCTATGTCCGTTTTTTACTTCCGAATCTCGCTCTCACGTTGCGCCGCATTTAATGCGCATTGTGATTTTTGATATTCCGAACTTCCGGGACAACGAAATACTCCAATCAACGTTGTATCTAATAAAAATGCTACAGGGTTTTTTAATAGTTACAAGAAAAAATACACTATATATGGCGCATAATAAATATTGCTTACACTATATGTAGTGGTGTTTTATATTTTAGTGAAAAATAGGAGTTTTCTCATAGATTACAATACTTTAAAAAATTGGACTAAAATTACAGGTTTTTAATAACCATTTTAAAGCCACTTTGACTGCACTAGGGCACAGTTTAAGACAGATTTTTTTTAAAATATTTCAAAGAATTTTTTATGATTTTTTTGAAAATTTATTTGGAAAACACGAACAACATCAACCTGCATTTAGGATGCATTAGGATCGTTTAGGATTAAGCGTGATTACTGTTTTTAATTATAAAAAAATTCAATCTTTAATATTTATCAGCGCTTCAGCTTGTTTATTGCTCAGTACATCTCCAAAAAAATAACGATGCTGAATTTCAACGATGTCTTTATTCATCGATTGTATTTTTGAGTCGGCAGCACCATGTCTTCTACCAAAGTAGTTTATGCCCGTAGGCTCTAATG
>CAZPTV010000422.1:0-2283 GCA_964589335.1 uncultured Bacteriovoracaceae bacterium | reverse complement strand
GTACTCATCACATTCTTTCAGGTGTTTTCATGCCAAGAAAATATAAACCTTTATTTAGTACTCGTTGTGTAGCGAGAACAAGTGAGAGTCGTGCTTTTGCAACTTCAGTATCTTCAACTAAAACTTTATGATTGCGATAAAAAACATTAAACGCTTTTGTAATGTCGATTAAATAATTTGATAAAATACTTGGACGATAATCTTTTAAAACTAAATCTAATATAAATGGCAATTTTGCTAAAACGCGAATTAGTTCTAATTCTTCAGTTTCATTTAGTTTGGTTAAAGCAGCAGTGTGCAAACCATTTAAATCTGAGGTATTTAGATTTTTAGGAGCATTTCTAAAAATACTTAAACAACGTGTATGCGCGTATTGAATGTACGGGCCGGTTTCACCGTCAAAAGATACGATCCGTTCTAAATTAAAAACGACATCATGATTTCTATCTGTGGAAAGATCATTATAAATAATTGCACCTGTGCCAATGATTTCTGCAGCGTCAGCAATTTCGTTTTCAGTTAAAGTAGATCCGCTTTCTTTAGCTTTTTCTGTCATGACGACTTGCGCTCGATTAACGGCTTCGTCTAAAACAGCTTCAAGTGTTACGAATTTACCACGACGTGTGCTCATTTTTGATGATGAACCATCATCATTTTGAAATTTATAAAGTCCAAAATCAATGTGAGTACAGTTTTTAGCCCAGGTGTATCCCATGAGTTCTAAAACTTTAAATACTTGTGCAAAGTGGAGTTTTTGTTCACCTCCAACGATGTAAATCATTTTTTCAAAATTAAATTTTTCTTGGCGATAAATTGCAGCCGCTAAATCTCGTGTGGCATAAATTGAAGAACCATCCTGTTTTTTAACGATACATGGAGGCATGCCATAGTCTTCTAATTTTACAACCATCGCTCCTTCAGATTCGACGAGTAAGTTTTTCTTGTTAATGGTTTCTTCAAGATTTTTTAAATAGGGTGAGTAAAATGATTCACCCCAAAAATGGTCAAAATGTACGCCAAGACGTTTGTACATTCGATTGAATTCAGTCATTGAAAGATCAACAAACTTTTTCCAAAGGCCATGAATTTTTGAATCTCCTTTTTCAAGGCGATTAAAATATTCACGTGCAGTATCTTTTAGTGTTGAGTCTAATTCCATTTCCTTATTTATGCGTACGTAGAGTTCAACCAGATATTCTATTCCACGTTTAGAAAGTTCGGAATCATCTCCCCATTTATCGTAAGCGAGTGTGATGGATCCAAATTGAGTTCCCCAGTCGCCCAGATGATTGATGGCTATGGGTTCATATCCTCGAGCTTTAAAAATGCGATACAATGAGTTACCAATCATCGTTGAACGCAAATGATAAATATTAAAAGCTTTTGCAACGTTTGGAGATGAAAATTCAAGAATGACTTTGGGAGAATTTTTATTTTCTTTATGTGAAAGTGAATCTCCTGATAATAAAAGGGAACCCAAAACTTCTTTTAATAAAAAATCTTTTTTAATGGTGAAGTTAACATAGGGTCCAGCGCTCACGATGTCATAACGTGAAGTTAACTTTGAATCAGTAAGTAGTTTTTCTGAGAGCTCTTTAGAAATGATCGGAGGAGCTTTTCGTAATGTTTTTGCCAATTTAAAAGTTGGAAATGCAAAATCTCCCAATTTCATCTCGGGAGGTATTTCTAAAGTCATATCAGCTTCAGAAATGCCGAGTGTGTTACGAATCGCTGTAAACACTTCTATATATAATAGATCAAATAGTTTCATCTTTGATTTTAATACCAAATATAGAGCTTAAACCCAAGCAGAATTAGGCAAAAAATACATAGGGCAACAACGTCCTGTCGATTTTAGTCGTTGAAATGACGAATGAAATCCTTAGGAGGGACTTGTGAAAAAGTCTAGAATCGCTGTCAGCTTCATTATTGCGGTTATTGTTGCGGTTTATCCAGCTCGATCGATATCAAACGAGCATGGAAGTGAAACTGTGACTGGTCACGCGCATTCTGAGCCCTCTGCAAAACATGATACAGATGGGCATACTAAAGCAATTGAATCAAATAGTCATTCTACTGAACACGTAACGGCACATGAAAATTCCGGTCATACTTCAGGACATTCTGAAGTAAAAATAAAAGCAGCAACAAATTGGGCAAATAAAATAATGTCATGGACAGGTGTAGAATGGTTTGTTTCAAGAGTTGCAAAAAAATTAGATCAATTAAAAGAATTTGATATTCATTATCATCACCAGCAATTCTATTCGAAGATAGTCTTTT
>CAZPTV010000421.1:0-2289 GCA_964589335.1 uncultured Bacteriovoracaceae bacterium | reverse complement strand
GAAAGTTACAAAAAAAGCTAAAGAACACAAACATGATCACGATCATGACCATGATCATGATCACGATCATAAAAATGAAGTTAAAAAAGAAGCAAAACCAGTAGCTAAAAAAGCTAAAGATGCAAAGCCTTCAGAGAAGCTTTCTTCTAAAGAAGGAAAATCAAAGAGTAAGGCAACCTCTTCTGTTAGAAAGTCTTCTTCAAGAGGCAGCGGAAACTAAGAAATTTATTACTAAATGTTTTATATAAAAAGCCCTTACCTATTTGGTTTGGGCTTTTTTATTTATAAGTACATGAATTTATTACATATATTGTTCTTTCGGCGGCGCGGCATAGATGGTACAATATTTGATTATGGCGACTTATAAAACTTTTCGAATTTTAGGGATGGTAACATTTTTATTGAATATAAATGTTACTTATTCTGATGATGATTTGCAAAGTAAAATAAATTTTGAATTTAATAAAGAATGTTACTCCGCTCTAAGAGAAGGTGCTCAGAGAGTAGGAGTTAGTAAGGAAATTTCTTCGTATAATACGAAATGTGACCATGAATTCGCATATCAGCAAGGGCTGAGTTTAAATTATGTGTATCTTCAATACATGAAAAAAATTAAAGATGAATTTTCTAAAGCAGACGATGGCAGATTGGAAGAATTTAAAAATTCAGGGTTATGTTTAGAAACAGAAAATATGGACTCATGTAAGTCTAGATTCATGAGAGATTATTTAGCTGCTGAAATTGAAGTCAGAAACACAACATTAAAATACAATAACACGCGATCTAAAATTGCTACACAAAATCGGAATACATTGCTCAGCGGAGATGACTCGAAAGCTGCTTCTTCTAAAGACAAAAAGAGTATTTTGCATGACTTTTATAGAGCGAGTCAAAATCAAAAAAAAATCAAGCAAGTAAATTATCAAATTGGACCAAAGGATATTAATTATTCTGGAGATTTGGAAAAATTAGATAATGCTAAATTTATGAAAACAAAAGCAGAGTCGTTTACAGATCCAAAAGCCATAAAAGCACTTGGTCTTTCCAATGATAAGAATCACGCTTTAACAGTAGAAGATGAATCAGAAAATGAGGTGCTAAAAGCAAAACTTCAAAAACTTTTAAAGAAAAAGAAATCAGGAAAATATTCTTTTTCATCAGACGAATATAAAAAAGACGAAAAAGAAATCAGAGATTTGCTGGCAAAGAAAAGTAAGGAAAAAAAGAAGATTACGATAAACGGTGATTTAGCAATTAAAGCATTTGAAAGTACAATGGATGATATCAATAATTCTGATATCGAAGGGGAAAACAAAAGTTCTAAAAACAGAAAGCCAGGAAGTGTTTTAACAACACCTCGAGAAGAGGGGTTGATTGCAGTTCCTGATGTTGAAAATAATTTAGATCCGACTTTGAATAGAAGAATGGATAATGGATTAAATCCAAATATTCAAGATATGTTAAATGATAATGCCAATCCAATTAGTAAGTAATTAAATCCTTTGAATCCAAATTTTTACACGCGCTTTTCCCATGACGCCTTTTTCTTTAGAGCGTGTAATATAAACTTTAGTTTCTCCAAATGCACTCAATTGACCGACGAGAGTTTTATATGATGAGAATGGAAGAAACATATCAAACATAATTCCACCTGGGATATCAGAAATCAGGCTGTTATTATTGGCTTTTTGATATTCATAAGTGCCTAAAACTTTAATGACACTCTCACGAATACTATCAGGGGAATCAGTAAGTATATTTATTCTATATATTTTATCGATCGAAAGACGTTCAGAGTCTTTTCCAACAAACTCTGTTTCAGCCATAATTGTATTTGCAGATGTTCCTTCGGGTGAAGTTGACTCAGGTATTTGAATCTGCACTTTCTCCGAGTTGTTGAGTATGGGTGTGGATTCGGGATTATTTGTATTTATATTTTCAGACGCTTTAGTAGACGGCTCAATGGGTTCATTATTATCAATTGTGAATTCTGCTAATGAATAGAGATCAAGACGTCTTTCAACCCAAAATTCATAAACTTTTCTTATTTTTGGAATTGAAAAAACAATACTTAGTACAAGTGTAGCGGCTAAAAGTCCTTCAAAGAAAATACGATAATACCAAGGTGCGCTTGTGAGATTGAATTTCCATTTATTTCCATCTTTTTCAAATAATGTTTCATGTTTAAGAGATTTAAGGTCTTCAGGAAGTGGTTCAGAAATTGTGTCTTGAATTGATTTGATAAATTCATCATAGTTAGAATTTGAATGAAGTAGGTACTTGTTTTTA
>CAZPTV010000420.1:0-2289 GCA_964589335.1 uncultured Bacteriovoracaceae bacterium | reverse complement strand
CCTTCCCCGAATGTATGTTACTGCTTCCATTTCGACTTTTTTGCTTTCCATGACCCATTTCAACGTCTCGCTGGCCTCGCTTCCGGTAGAGTCGCAAATGAATTCCAGGTTGTCATAGATGGGTTGCATCCACGGGTTTAATTTTTCTTCGATATCTCCAGGTAAGAAACCAATATCTTTTCCTAATGGAAACACTGGACGAGATACGAGCAACCTATGAAAAATTCCTTCATCAACCGTCTTCACTAATCCAGCTGCTATTGCGAGCAAAGTTTTACCTGTTCCCGCTTTTCCAACAAGACTAACTAGTTTGATTTCATCATTTAATAACATATCAACTGCAAAGCTTTGTTCCATATTTTTAGGAAACACACCCCACAACCCCTCCGCAGGTTTATAAATTGGTACAATACAATCAATTTCAGAATTGTACCTTCCCATTGCTGTATGGTGCGGGTTTAGAGCGTCTTTTAATACAACATATTGATTTGGGAGTAATTTTATTTCTTTATATTGAAGTTTCTTTTGTGCATAAAACTCATCTACCATCTCAGGTTGAACGTTTAAAGTAATGAACCCAGAATATAGATCTTCTGTTTGAATATTAGATTCTTCAAAATCTTCGGCATCAATACCAAGCGCATCTGCCTTAATTCTTAAATTTATATCTTTAGTGATAAACTGAATGGGTTGTTTTGGATTGACCTTTCGCAAATGCATGACTGTAGAAAGAATACGGTTGTCAGCATTATCTCCGGAAAGTTCGGAAGGAATTCCTGTAGGTGTAAGCTCTACCATCAAGATTGCGCCGTTGTTTAACTTAACACCTTGTGAAAGTTTTCCTTCAGTTCTTAACTTATCGACTAATCTAGAAAACTGTCTGGCACTTCTGCCATTTTCACTCATTTCACGTTTGAAACGATCAATTTCTTCAATGACAGTTATCGGAATGATAACATCATTTGAACCAAATTTATAAAGTGCTTGGGGATCTGTTAGGAGGACATTTGTGTCCAAGACAAAGGTTTTTCTCAAGGTTAGCTCCTTCCATGAACTACAGCTTCATCTTAATTGAATGTTTAAGAAGGATGCAAGAGTTTATTTTTTGAATAGCCTAGCGCATGTAATACTAACAAAATGAAATACTACTTGAGTTTACGAGGATATTTGTAACGATCGTCTTCTTTCTTAGAACGTTTCTCAAAACCCATCATATCAAAAGACATTGTGAGTTGTAGCATATAACGTCTTTCTCTATCCATCATTGCAAGCGATTGTGTTTCAACTGCATAAGTAACTGCGGAAAGCTTTAATAACCATAGATCTAATCCAAATCCAGCACATAACGAAGTCTGATTTAATCCTGCTTGTAAGGAAAACATTCCAAATTGTACTTCTGTACCGTAGTGCATACGTAAACGTGGATCGATATTTGATTCCGTTAGATTTCTACCTTCAATGGAAACTTTAATATTATTTTTTGTACGCATATTACTACCAAATCGATGAATATATGCTGTACCCACTGAAAGGTTTTGTCGAATTGGCTTCGGCATATTATTTTTATAACGATTTCCGAATTGTGTATCACCGACATCCTGAAATGCAGCACCAACAGTATAATTATCCATTTTATTAATTGAAATATCATACTGAATGCCCACTGAAGCACCAATTCCAGTACCTTCTGCAGACTTCAGTGATTTTAAATATGAAGCATCTGCGGTCGCAAGTTTAGTAACAGGAATATATCCTTCATAACCAGCTCGAGTTAACCATTTCATTCCAAATCCCCAACGAACGTAATGAAATTGGCTAAATCCTCTAGTTTCAAATCCAAACCCGCTGACAACGCCTTTGTCTAAATTATAATTTAACTCAATTGAAGGTAACGATAAATTTCTGGCGACCATGTGTAAATTCGCACCATAATAATATCCAAGAACAAAGTTCGGAAAATAAATCGATGGAAAGATTGTGGCATTAGCATATAAATTTTTTCCAAATAGCTTTGAAACGGTTCCTGCATCTAAACCCCCACTCGTTTCTTTAAATGCAGAAATACTAGAGTAGTCATCCTTACTGCCTGCTAATTTTGGATTTAAATAATGGAATGAAATTTTTTGATTAAATGCCAATCCGGCAGGATTATAAAATATCGCATCTTCATCATCTGCAATTGCAGTAAATGCACCACCCATGCCCATTGCACGAACGCCTCGATAAAACTCAGGAAGTTCCTTTGCAAATAATGTTGTAGAAAATAATAGAACGGAAAATGCCCAACCG
>CAZPTV010000419.1:0-2293 GCA_964589335.1 uncultured Bacteriovoracaceae bacterium | reverse complement strand
CTAAATTTTTACCATTATTACTAACTTTTTTAGGAGGAAAAATGGCGAAGAAAAAATTTTCATTCGTTGATGAAGTTCACGCACGTATCATGAAGACAATCGAAGTAACCCGTAAAGGTGAAGCAAGATTGAAGAGAACAAACTTGAAGCAAAGTCTTGAAGAAGTTTTCGAAGCAGGTGCTAAAACTGCTGCAGGCGGTGAGCGCGTACGTTTTCCAGTAATTGGAACATTAGTACGTAAAGATGTTAAAGCTCGTAAGGCTGGAAAAGGTGTTAATCCTTTTACAGGCGAAGAAATTATGGTTAAGGCACGTCCAGCTTCTAAGAAGCCACGTTGGTCTTTCCCTAAGAAAACCAAAGAAATTTTCGCTAACAAGCGTTTTTGGTAATTCTTAGTAAACACTTATGTTTCAAGCCGAATGTTCAAATGAGCATTCGGCTTTTTTTTCAACAAATTTTCGACTTAAAAAATGCCACAATTTAAAATATCTGTAATCATTCCTACGCGCGGCCGTGAGTCATGCTTGCGTCAGGTATTACGAGATCTCAGTGCTCAGGGTTTTCGTGATTTTGATGTTTGGGTTGTAGATCAAAATGATGTCCCATTGAGCGGCTTAGATAAAGAAATTACGCAAGCACATTTAAGACATGAAAAAATGCAGCCTTTAGGCTCACATGCAGGACGCAACTACGCAATTACAAGAACTTCGAGTGAACTGTGTGTATTTATTGATGATGATGTTCGACTTGAAAATAATTTTTTAGAAAACCATTACAAGGCACACCATTTAAAAGATCAATCAATTGGCGTGATTGCTGGACGAGTAGTGCAACCACAAGATGGGCTCAGTGAAGATCAAATGAAAAAAGTTGGTAAGCTTGCTAAATATGATCGATGGACTGGACGTGTAACCGGAAATTTTGTAGGGAGTGTGTCAGGATTTGTAGATCACTTTCATGAATGTAATTTTTCTGCAAAAACAAAGGCACTCACTGAAGCGGGCATGTTTAATACGGCTTTTACAGGAAATGCATATTTTGAAGGTACGGATCTCGCGATACGTATCCAAAAATCCGGATATAAAATATTCTATGATGCAACGATTTCACTGATACACCTACAAGAGGGTGCAGGTGGAAACCGCTTAAAAGATAAGGCAAAGCACACTTATTGGATGATGAGAAACCAGTCTTTGCTAAACAGTCGCCACATGAATAAATTAGGATTACCTCTTTTTGAGGCTTATGGAATAAGTTATGTTATTACTAAAGCGATTAAGAATAAAAATAAGCAAATTGCAATTCAAGGGCTAAAAGGAATTTATGATGGCCTAAAATTTTTTCTAAAATAATGGGAGTGAATTATGGCAAAAATCTTAAAAGAAGGAATGTCTGCTCCCGATTTTAAATGTAAAAATGAAAATGAAGAAATGCTTTCGCTAAAAGACTTTAAGGGCAAAAAATTAGTACTCTATTTTTATCCAAAAGACGATACGCCTGGTTGCACTCAAGAGGCATGTGATTTTCAAGATAATTTATCGCGTTTAAAAAAATCTGGGACAGTTATTTTAGGTGTAAGTAAAGATTCACCTGCAAAACATTTAAAATTTAAAGAAAAGTATTCGCTGAAATTTTCGTTACTTTCAGACGAAGATGGAAAACTTTGTGAAAAATATGGTGTTTGGAAAGAAAAGTCTATGTATGGACGTAAGTATATGGGTATTGAACGATCAACGTTTGTTATCAATGGTGAAGGTAAAATTGTAAAAATTTTCTCAAAAGTAAAAGTTAAAGGTCATGTAGCAGAAGTAGCAGAAGTTTTAAAAGCAATATAAGAGCGTTTGTTTTATAGAATTAACGAACGCTCTTACAGAAAAGTTACAAACTTATTTTACATTTATTGCTGATTTAGAGTTATTTGCCTTAAATTCTGCAATTATGTTTGCTTCCAAAAGCGCCTTGGTTGCGGCATCTTGTGTTGCCGATAGAGTGACGCTGCCAGGTGTATCAAGCATTCAGCATTGTTTGGTTTATTAAAAAATTAACTATTTAACAGAAGCAGCAGACTTTGCATTTCTTGCTTTGAATGATGAAATAATTAATGCTTCAGTAACTGCAGTTTCAGTTTTAATAGCATCATCAGCAGAAACGGTTTGGTCGATGTTGCTTGTTGAATCAACTAAACAATATTGTTTTTCAAATTGTGAGATTTTAAATTCTTCCGATTTAATTTTGCTGTCCACAGTGGATAATTTTAATTTAATAGCATCTCTATTGTTTTTTAAATTTCTTG
>CAZPTV010000418.1:0-2299 GCA_964589335.1 uncultured Bacteriovoracaceae bacterium | reverse complement strand
GGCAAAGACGGTACTGCAAATATTTTCAGGTTTTCTGCTATTAAACCGTAAAACGAGTGTTTTCTACACGGTAATTTTTTCCCCCTATCAATGTATTGGTGTTCTATGTCGATACAGTCAGTGAGACAAAGCTGTTTTGTCTTTAACAGTGCATAGGATGCACGGGAGTTTATGCAAAGGACTGTAAGAGTATCATTTATTTTATTTTTTGGATTTTTTCTTGGCGCAATTCAAAGTCCAATGGCGTTGGCCGATCGTTTTGACACTTCTGAAACGCAAACCGCAAGAGCATTAGGCATGGGAAACGCTGGAATTAATAATGAACGCGGTGGTTTATCTGTCTTTTACAATCCAGCAAATATTGCGGCAAAAAGCACGCGTGCTGTATTTCAATTATTTAACTTTAGTTTAGAAGGCAGCCAAGGATTAATTTCACAATCCGCAAGAGGAAGCCCAAATGTGACGGACTTAAAAGAGTCTTACGTATCTTTGCGTGGTAATCCTAATAATTTTTCAAGCGGAAGAGTTTCATTATTTCCAAATATAACTTTACGCAATTTAACTTTGGGAGTTTTATACGAACAAAATAGAGGTGCAATGGTCCGTGAAACCGACGGAGCACTTTATGTAAAATCAAGAGATCGATTTGTTCCGATGACCGCATTGTCGTTTCGAATGTTTAGTGGAATTATTCGAATCGGAGCGATGGCAGAATATTTGTCAGTCGGGGATGCTGACCGATATATTTTATCTCCAATTTCATATACGAATATGGATTGGAAAATGTTTACATATGCCGGCGCAGGAATTTCAAAAACTGCTGGTGCAACTTTTACTATACCTTTGAGATATTTGCCGAGTTTTTCATTTGTAGCCCGAGATATCGGAGGTACGAAACTTTCAGGAAGCCCGATAGGAGTCAGTGGTTCTGCAGGTCGCCCTGAAAATCGTAAAATGACATTTGATGTTTCGGGTGCTTTTACAATGTATTGGGGTCCTCGGATCGAATCTAAATGGGAAGTAGATTATAGGGATGCAACAAATAAGCTTCAGGGCTCAAGATTGCAGAGAATTTTTGCAGGAACTGAATTCACTTTATGGGACATAGTTCATTTAAGAGGTGGATATATGCATGGTTTCCCAACGGCTGGATTTGGAATCGGCACAAGTAAATCATCATTAAATCTTGCGTGGTATTCTGATGAGATTGAAGGAAGACTACGAGCAAATCGTGATCAAAGATTTGTATTACAGTGGTCTAGTAGTTTCATTGGAAGACAATAAACTTATCTTAATTCTTTCAGCATATTTTTAAGTATAGAATTGTCATTAGAGGTCAGGTTGACAAAACAATATGCAGAAGATTTTCCATTTAATTGAGTTCGCTCCTCTAAGGGTTGAGCTAAAAGTGTTATCGAATTTGTTTTTGAAGTAAGTGTAAGTTCAGATGGGTTTAAGTTTGAAACAAATCTTTTTTCTAAAAGGATTCCACTTTGACTTATATTTATAACTTTAGAGATATACATGAAGTCGCCGGATTTTTCTCGTGCCCAAAGATTTTCAGGATTTAGCCTTGGGAATGTTCGGCGATTATTATCTACAGTGTTATCATTGTTTTTTGAGACTTTGCGGTCAGTATCTTTTGGGAGTTTCTTCTTTTTTAACATGAATGAAAGTATTCCTTCCTTGAAAAGTTTACATATTTTAGACCTCATTAAGAAGTCGTGTGGGTACATAGCAAGATGTTTGCCAAGCAGCACAAATCAGTTATTTCAGCTAGTTACGTGTTTTGAGTTTTCAAGAATTTCGTGGGAAATGTCTACCTATTAGTCGGTTCTATAAAAAAATGAAAAAAAGAGTTAAAATATTAGGTAGTTCAACTTGTTTTTGCAATATGTATAGGCATTAGACAGAGGTTGTAAGAAATTTATGGGATCAATTAGAACCACCCCAGTTGTACGAAATATTTTAATTGTAATGGTTGGAGCTTTTTTAGTTCAACTTATTGGAGATACGTTTCTTCAGGCTCATATTCTTGAGACTTTGGGGTTAATTCCTAGTGCAATAGTAAATAATCACTATTATTGGCAGTTTTTTACGTACATGTTTGTACACTCAGACATGTTCCATATTCTCTTTAATTCTTTGATATTATGGATGGTTGGCTCTGAGTTAGAAACACAATGGGGTGCAAAAGAGTTTACAAAATTTTATGTCTTATGTGGGATTGCCTCTGCGTTTATTTATATGATTGTGCAACTGATTTTCTTTATGGGCACACCCATGTCACTTGTACCTA
>CAZPTV010000417.1:0-2308 GCA_964589335.1 uncultured Bacteriovoracaceae bacterium | reverse complement strand
CATTACAAAGCTTGCAAGTCCGCCAACGAAATAAAGCAAACCCAATTGATCTCTGGGATACCCTGCATTGAATTGTACATAAGATGAAAAATTTGGAATCAACATAAAACTTCCCACCATCACTAGACTCATTGTAAAAAAAGAAATTAAAACTTCTTTTCTTTTTAAGAGATCAGCTAAATCTGAAATCTTGGGTGATGAACTTAAGTTAAGATGTTCGGTCATATTTGGAAGCCACTTAAATGTAAGAAAAAATACAATAACAGCTAAAGCCCCAGTCATATAAAAAGCAGTATTCCAACCGCCTAGCTTTGCCATTTCAAGTCCGAGCGGAACGCCAAAAATAGATGCAATTGCAAAACTTGCTGAGACTTTTCCCATCGCCTTTCCTCTGCGTTCATGCGGTATCGTATCGCTTATAATCGAAATAGATACAGAACTCGCTGGTCCACCAAATAAACCTGCTAGGATTCTCGCAGCAATGAGGGAATGAAAGCTCCATGCGAATCCACCTAAAATTGTTGCCGTTCCGAGACCCAACAATAGAAATAACAATATTTTCTTTCGATCAAAATGATCTAAAAAAAAAGCACATATCACACCGGAAAAAGCTGCTGAAAAAGTATAGCTTCCGCCAATAATTCCTAATTCAGAATTAGGAATTTGTAGTGCTTTGGCAAAGTCAGGTCCAAGTGGCATTACCATCATGAAGTCTAATATGTTAATAAACTGAACTGCGCTGATAATTGCAATTATTTTACTCTCGATAGGATTTAATTTTGACGATTGTGATTCTAACGTACAGGAACTACTTTCTTTTTTGAATTATAATACAGATTTTTTTTATTTTCTTTTATCTCTTCGAGAGGTTTTGAAAGCAATCTATATTTAGAATCGTGACAGGTTGTAAGCAATTGCTCAATCGTATTGACTGACTTATTTGCTACCGAACTATTTGTAATTTCCAATTTTTTATTTAATCCCTCATGATCAACCGAGGTATTATTGACTTTTGCTTTTTTAATTTCATCCTTTAAACTTTGTTCGAATTCAGTTGTCAACCCAGAACAAAAACTTTTTGTAATAGAAAAAAGTATATTATGTTCAGACTTTGAGCCTTTTTTCATACTGGTAAACCGTTGCACATTACAATCATCATTCAACGTCACCTCAATCGCATCTGAATTTCCGATTTTCGCCTTGTCTTCAGGAGAAGAATTGATCTCGTCTGCATAGACTTGATATTTGTAAATCGTTTCATCCCCCTTTGCGGTATAAGCGTACAATCGTGTTTTACTGTATTCACCAAATATATAAAAATCATCGAGCGCACTTGTTGAAATTGTTTTATCAGTTTTTGGAAGTTGAAAAGTTCCAAAACCTAGGTTTGATAATTCCATTGAAATAATCTCTGTGCATTTGGGACCAGAGGAATGATCCTGAGCGTAAATCGCTAAATTAAAATTACCTAAAAATACTGAAATGATTAATAATTTTAAATTTTTGTTCATTCTTCTAATTCGGATAAACCATTAAAACAATATAGGCAATTCAATGTAAAATCAGGTAATACTTGCCTATTTTTTGAAGTAATTAATGAAATATAAAATTCCACTTAAAAAAAGACTACTCAAAATACTAGAAGCGATTGGAAAGTAAAATCTGAAATTCTCTTTTTCTATTGCAATATCCCCAGGCAATCGACCCCATGGTAAGTAGCGATGAGTAATCTCATACAATACGCCACATATAATTAAAAAAAGTCCGACTAGAACAAGTATCTTTGCAATTGCACTCACAATCAATCTCACTTTTCATGTTGAATTTATAGACTCAATTATGAATTAAACCTCTGTAATTTCAAATCTTTTCATAATAAACTACATTTACTTTATGAGCACATCAGAAAATACAAATTTTATCGTAAAATTGGTTCAGAAATTAAATAAAAACCCTATTTTTAAATTTCTTTCTTCAATTCGCATGGCTGTTCCACTGATGCTATTTCTAGCAGTCATTGTCGCCATAGGTACAATTTATGAGTCAAAATATAATACTCAAATTGCTCAAATTGTAGTTTATCGATCGAATTGGTTTTTGGCGCTTTTAATTTTATTTTGGATTAACATCTTCAGCGCTGCAGTTTCTAGAATTCCCTTTAAAAAACACCATACTGGTTTTGTCATAACACATATTGGTTTATTAACTTTACTTTATGGCGCTGCACTCACTTTTATTTTTGGTATAGATGGAAGCCTACGCATCGTAGAAGGACAAAGTAATCGCGTCGTTCTCTTGCAAGACTTAG
>CAZPTV010000416.1:0-2313 GCA_964589335.1 uncultured Bacteriovoracaceae bacterium | reverse complement strand
GGATTACAGGTCGAGGTGCCTAAAACTTCGGGTTCCACTTTAGATGAATCAGAAGAACCCATTGTACTTGTTATTAATAAACAAAAAGAAATCCATATAAATAAAAACCAAATACCGATGTCGACATTACGAACAAAATTAGCGGCGATATATGAAAACAAATCTAAAAAAGAAATTTTCATACAAGCGGATCAAAACGTAAGTTATGGCTTTGTTGCTAAAGTCATGGCAGAAGTTAAACAATCAGGAATATCTAAAGTTGGTCTCGTTACCGAGCCTGGAAACAATCTTACGGAGCCCTGATTGGCCACACACGTTCTTGTTCCTCCCAATCAACAAAGCATACGCGAACGCCTGGAACTAGAAAAAAAGGCATTTCGAAAATCAATTCAAAAATCACTACTCATTCATGCAATTTTATTACTCATTATTTTCTTAAGTACGGTCGTTTTTCATAAAAAACCGATATTTCTTCAGTCTTCTGTTCGTGTGGATCTGATTGGCTTGCCTGATATAAAAAAATCAGACTTAACAAAAGCTCAACCCACTGACGATCCAAAAGATATCAATAAAAAATTTGATGAAATAGAATCCAAATCAAAGTCGGCATTAGAAAAAATCAAGAAAGAAGTTATTGCTAAAGAAAAACAAGTGGCTGACGAAATGGCTTTGAAAAAGAAGGAAGAAGCTAAAAAAAATTCACTTAAAAATGCAATCGATAGAATTAAATCAATTCAAAACATAGAAGAGTCGCTTAACAAAACAGATTCAAAGCCTGCTAAAGTGTTAGCAAAAGGAAATGCTCTTTCAAAGGGCTCATCGTTAATTGGAGACCCTTCAGACAGTTTCAATGAATATGCTGATAAAATGAAAGCTCGTTTAAACGAAAACTGGAATCTACCTATTTGGCTATCCAAGCAGAATTTATCGGTAAAAGTAGTCATCAATCTTGATTCAAAAGGACAGGTAGTCAGTACTATTTTTATAAAACCATCCGGAAATAAACAGTTTGACGGTTATGTTCAACGCACGATTCAACTATCGCAACCTTTTGGCCCACCTCCACAAGAGATCATTGATAACGGTGTGAGTTTAGGCTTTCCTCTCTAGTTGCTTAAGATATAATTTTGAACATGATCAAATTTAAAATCTTCATCATCATGTCAGTTTTTATTAATACTTCACTCTTTGCTCAACAAATTTATATTCCAGTTGGACAAGCTCGAGTAAAACCAAGCATTCTAGCAATACCAGATACCAAACTCATATCTGAAGACTCAGGTTCAGGAGATGTGAAAAATTTTACTAGAATCACTAAAGATACCATCACGTCAGATTTAGCATTCACTAATTTATTTTCAATTCAAAATCCTTCGTCAGTTATTGAAAAATCAGGCGCAGGATTAACATTAGAGACCTTTAAATTATCTGATTGGCAAACCATTAGTACAGAATTTTTATTAAAAACCGGTGTGACATTTACAGGTGATAATGTTGCATATGAAGTGCGAATTTTTAACGTTCCATTAACAAAACAAATTTTTGGTAAACGATATGTTGCAAAAACTTCAGAACCCAAAATTCTAGCACACACGGTTGCAAATGATATTCTTGAAGCCTTAACCGGAAAACCTGGTGTGTTTTTTTCTAAGCTTGTTATGGTTTGTGATAAATCAGGGGTTAAAGAAATTTGGTCTACAGATTTTGACGGATCAAATCCGAAACAATTAACGAATCATAGAACGTTAGCATTTGCGCCCGCTTGGAGTATGGATAATAAAAAAATTGCGTATTCTGTTTATATGCGTAATGCACGCAACGTTAAAAATATTGATTTATATGAAATGGATTTAGCGACTAAAAAATCTAGATTGCTTTCAAACCGTCGCGGGATCAATTCAGGCGCAGTTTATTCTCCCGATGGTAAAAGTCTTGCCATGACTATGAGTTTTCTTGGAAATCCTGAAATATTTCTTCTCAATCTTGAAAATCTAGAAGTACAACGCATGACTAAATCTCTTGGCTTTGATGTTGACCCAGCTTTTTCACCTGACGGTAAAAAGCTCGCTTTTGTTTCTTCAAGAGCAGGTGGCCAACCTCATGTATACAGTCTAAATATTTCAAGCGGTGAAGTGACACGACTTACTTTTGCAGGAAAATACAACGCAACACCCGACTGGTCTCCAACTGGAGATAAAATGGTATTTGCTGGATATTTGGAAAATCATTTCGATCTTTTTTTAATGAACCCGGATGGCACACAGCTTGAAAGATTAACAAAAAATGAAGGCAATAATGAAGATCCTCATCTTT
>CAZPTV010000415.1:0-2314 GCA_964589335.1 uncultured Bacteriovoracaceae bacterium | reverse complement strand
TTTTCAGAAGAGTTTTATTTTTCTCAAAAAAAGCTTTTTCAGATATAATGTTATCTTCAACGCGTCCTGCGACATCTTTAGGTAAGTTTCTTAATCTTTCTGATAAGTCTTTAACAAAACGCAGACTTGCATTGTGATCATTACTAACCATTACAATAGATAGATGATTTAAATTGCTAACACGATGTAATGCTGCCTTTAAATCACGCACACTTTCAGCGCTTTCAGGTAATAACTCTTCCAAATCCGTGCGTAAATTTTTATATAATTCTATTGAATAATAAAGACCAACAATGGTTGTAATTAAACTGAAAAATAATATCTGGCCATATCTTTTACGTATCCATCGACTGTATGAAGAAAGAGAAATCGCCTTTCGCAAACGTCCATGAATCATAGACCCTCTTTGATCCATTGACGGAGATGCTTTACCCCATGCTCTGAATGTGACGACGTAAAAAGATAATCATTAACATTCAATCGATTACAATCATTTGCTAGTTTATGTTCTGCTGTTGTGAGCTGTGACTTTGATTTGTATTTGTCCATTTTTGTAAATAATACAACATGTGGTAAATTATTTTTCCTGCAAAATAACACTAGATCCTCATCTAGAGGTTGAAATGAATGCCGTCCATCAACAAGAATAAAGAGACACCTTAAACGTCTTTCCTTTTTAATCCATTCAGTTATGTCACGTCCCCATTCAATACGTTTATCTTTTGATACTTTCGCATAACCATAACCAGGCAAATCGACTAAATAACATTTATTCCATAGATAAAAATTTATCTCTCTGGTTTTTCCAGGCTCAGCGCTTATACGTGCCATTTTAGAACGAGTCAGTGAATTCAATAAGGATGATTTCCCAACATTTGACCTACCAGCAAATGCGAAACAAAGATAATGATCGATTAAATTTAATCTTTCAAAGTCCTTTGATCTTAATCCACCACCAATAAAAATAGTTTCATCTTTTCCCTTTGACATCAGAATTTCCTATCTTAATTTTTAATGGCAATTTTATGAATAAATGTATTGTAAAATTCAATCATCTGTAAGTAATTATCAACTGATATTTTTTCATCAATTCCATGTATCTGATTTAAATCTTTTTTTAATATTTTAAATGGTGCATATCGATATATATTATCTGTGATTTCACGGTAATGCTTTGAATCTGTTGAGCCTAAAACAAGACTTGGAACTACAATTACATTTGAATAGATACCCTCAATCGAGGTTTTTAAATCTTGGTATACTTCACTTTGAACAGATGAAGTTTCTACTGCAGGTGATTCTGTTTCTGTTAGTTTTTCAATTTTAACAGAATTGTTTGAAATAATATTTTGTAAATGTTTCAAAATTTCATCACTCGATTGTCCGGGAAGTAACCTAAAGTTTATATAAGCTACCGCTTCATTAGGAATGATATTATCTTTTACACCAGAATGTATCATCGTTACGGCTGTTGTAGTGCCAAGCAATGCAGCAGATGTGGGTTCTTTATTACCTAAATATATCAATAAAGGTGAAAATAACTTTGGGTGCTGTAATACAAATCCTTTGATACCTCCAATTTCCTTACCAATTATTTTAAAGAACTGCTCAGCAATTGGGTGGATTGTTTTTGATAGTTGGTTTCGATTTATCTCTTGCAGTGCACTCGTCAACTTTATAATCACGTTATCTTTCGAAGGAAGGGATGAATGGCCTCCTTTCGATTGGGTAGTAAGACGAAACGTTACATAACCTTTTTCTGCGATACCGATCAATGCTACTGGACGTTTTATCTCAGGGAAAAGATCTTCTATTGTAGTTAAACCTTCGTCAAAAACAGAATCAAATTTAATTCCTCGATCAAGAAACCATTGAGCGGCTTGCTTTTGACCGTTTTTCCCACCTATTTCTTCATCATGTCCAAATGAGAAATATAGTGTTCTCACTGGGTTAATATTTTTAATTAATAATTTTTCAACAGCTTCTAATATGCCTAGCATAGAAGATTTATCATCTAATGCTCCACGCCCCCATATTATACCGTTCTGAATACTTCCTGAGAAAGGATCTACGCTCCATTTATTAACATCCACTTCATCTACAGGAACAACGTCTTGATGTGCTAAAAACAGCACAGGCTTTAAGGTTGAATTGCTTCCAGTCCATTCAAGAATAATTGTATTTGAAATTGATTTACTTTTTAGTTTTTTAAAAACATTTGGAAATGATGCTTTGATAAATTTATTAAAACCGACAAACTCTGAATCATATTTTCCAGTAGTTACTAATTCAGCAACTGTTTTATACTTTAATT
>CAZPTV010000414.1:0-2318 GCA_964589335.1 uncultured Bacteriovoracaceae bacterium | reverse complement strand
CGACGTCCATCTTTTTTAATGACCATAGGCATGACATTTTCAACTCGTTCATAAGTTGTGAATCGTCCAACACAATGTGTGCACTCACGTCGTCGTCTTGTTAGATCGCCGGTCTGATTGATTCTTGAATCAATCACTTTATTTTCAAAGCTATTACAGTAAGGACAACGCAAAACATGCTCCTTTAATTTAAATACTCTTTTGAAAATAATTCATACTTAGAACTTAATTCAAATACAGAGTGACGAATACTTTCAAGTTTTGTTTCATTTGTAGAATTAGAAATCACTTGATCAATCCAATTTGCAATACATTTGATCTCGTTTTCTTTAAACCCACGTGTCGTCAATGCAGGTGTTCCAATTCGTATCCCACTTGTGATGAAGGGTGATTTTGTGTCAAAAGGTACTGCATTTTTATTTACTGTTATGCCTGCGAAATCGAGAGCCCTTTCAGCATCTTTACCTGTTATGTTTTTATTGTTCAGGTCTACAAGTAACAAGTGATTGTCAGTACCACCTGAAACTAAATTGTATCCACGACTCACAAGTTCTTCACCTAATAGAACGGCATTTCTTTTTACTTGTTGAATGTAAGTTTTAAATTTAGGTTGTAATGCCTCACCAAAAGCAACGGCCTTTGCGGCAATGACATGCATTAATGGACCACCTTGAATTCCAGGAAAGATCTGAGAATTAATTCCTTTTAAATCTTCTTCTTGGCACAAAATTAAACCTGCTCTTGGGCCACGTAAGGTTTTATGTGTTGTTGATGATACAAAATGTGCAAAAGGAACTGGACTTTGATGTTCTCCACATGCAACTAGTCCAGCAATATGTGCCATATCTACAAATAATTTTGCCCCAATCATGTCGGCAATTTCTCTAAATATCTTAAAATCAATTTCTCTAGTATATGCAGAAGCACCAGCTAAAATCATCTTTGGTTTTTCTTTTTTCGCAATCGTTTCGACTTCATTATAATCGATACGACCAGTATTTTTTTGTACACCGTAGGATACAATATTAAATAGTTTTCCCGAAAAATTTACTGGACTTCCATGAGTTAAGTGTCCGCCATGCGCTAAATTCATTCCTAAAACTTTATCCCCAGGCTTTAAGCAGTGAAAATATACAGCCATATTTGCCTGAGATCCGCTGTGAGGTTGAACGTTAGCAGATTGAGAACCAAATAATTTGCAAGCACGTTCAATTGCAATCGTTTCAACTTCATCTACGAATTCACATCCCCCATAGTATCTTTTACCTGGGTAACCTTCAGCATATTTATTTGTTAAGCAAGATCCTTGAGCTTCAAGGACAGAAGGGGAAACGTAATTTTCTGATGCAATCATTTCAAGATGCTTGAGCTGTCTTTTTTCTTCACGACTAATGGATTCAAATAACTTGATGTCAGTTTTTTTAAGATGGTCTAAAGTTGTGAGACTTTTATGATTTTCGTTTGCGTCTTGCCTTTGCAAATTTGACTCCTTCAAGCTTAGAAATTTTTGAAATTCTATCTTCATGACGTCCACCCTCAAATTTGGAGTTCAGCCATGCTGTGACAATTTCTTTAGCATATTCTGGTGCCAGTATGCGAGCGCCGAGACAGAGTACATTTGAATTATTATGTTGTTTTGAAAGACGCGCCGCAACTTCAGATTCAACGACAGCCGCTCTAATGCCTTTAATTTTGTTTGCAGAGATCGACATTCCTATTCCTGATCCACAAACTAGAACACCACCTGCTGATCGTTTGGATACAACTTTTAATGCAACTTTATGGGCATAATCCGGATAATCTACTCGTTCAAGACTTAACGTTCCTTCGTCTACCCAGCGGACATCGTTGATTTGTGATTTAATAAATTCTTTTAATGTATAACCTGCGTGATCGCTACCAATAGAAAGTGTAATTTTTTTTTTCATTTTAAACCTTTGAAAAAATTAGACTGCCATTTGTGCCACCAAAACCAAATGAATTTGATAGGGCATAATCGAATTTTTTAGATACAGGGTTGTTCGGAGTGAAGTTAATTTTAGTCGCTGCTGATTCTTCATCAAGTTGATCTAGATTTGTAGTAGGTGGTACCAACTGATTTTGAAGTGCAAGGATTGAATATATTGCTTCTACTGCACCTGCAGCTCCAAGAAGATGACCTGTCATTGATTTTGTTGAGCTAACGTTTACTGGCAAAGATTGAAAAACTTTTGCAATCGCTGATGCTTCTAAACTATCTCCTGTTGGAGTTGAGGTTCCGTGACTGTTAATATACCCAATAGATTCGGGATTTAATTCAGCATCTTTTAAAGCCAATC
>CAZPTV010000413.1:0-2319 GCA_964589335.1 uncultured Bacteriovoracaceae bacterium | reverse complement strand
TGGGTTTAATAAAACTTTGTTGAGAAAAATGCATGAAACTAAAACAGAATCAAAATCTTCTTCAAAAAAACCAAAAGAAATATTTACAGAAAAACTTACAGCAAAGCTAACAGATAAATTTTGGGACGCAATACCGTTTACGAGAATTCTAGAATGGGGCAAAGAACTTAAAATAATTGCGCGATATTTGGAGCAAAACATACTCGAAGCATATGGCTTTTCAACAAAACGAAAACCACTGAATTTAGAATTGGAATATGGATAGTATTTTTTTGTTTTTGTTTATAAGACCTGCGCAAAAACTTGTGTGATTAGCGTGCAAGCAGAAAGCAATTCCATTTCTTTAATAATTAATGGAGGAGTCAGACGAATAATATGTTCGTGTGTGGGTTTTGCAAGCAAACCCGCTTCCATCATGCGCAGACAAATATCCATAGCAGTAAAGCCACGGTGTGATTTTACTTCAATCGCATTCATCAAACCAAGACCACGAATTTCTTTAACCATCGGATGCCGCATTTCTTGAATTAATGTTCGAGAAAGAGTGTTGCGAAAAATTTCACCCATTTTGAATGCATGGTCTGGTAACTGCTCTTGAATAATTATATCGAGTGCTTCCATCGTAACTTTACATGCAAGTGGGTTTCCACCGTATGTTGATCCATGTTGTCCTGGTTTAAAAACCCCCATGACTTCATCGCTACTCAAAACAACACTCACTGGAAGCATTCCTCCTGAAAGCGATTTTCCTAGAATCAAAACATCTGGTTTTACATTTTCGTAATCAGAAGCCAACATTTTTCCCGTACGACCAAGTCCCGTTTGAATTTCATCGACCATCAGTAAAATATTTGCACGTTTACAAAGATCCGCTGCTTTTTTTAAATATCCTTTATCAGGCAAATACACACCTGCTTCACCTTGAATGGGCTCCATTAAAAATCCAGCAACGTTTGAATCTCTTAGCGCGTCTTCAAGTAAGTGAATTTGATTTGGTTCAATAATTTCGAATCCCTCGATAAATGGGCCAAAGTCTTTTCTTGCGTTTTCATCAGTAGAAGCTGATATGATTGCAAGCGTTCGACCATGAAAGTTTCTTCGTAACGCAATTATTTTTGCTTTGTTTGCAGGGATATTTTTATATAGATAACCCCACTTTCGAACCATTTTAATCGCTGTTTCGTTAGCTTCTGCACCTGAATTCATAAACAGCGCCCGATCATATCCAAAAAGTCCTGTCACTTTTTGTTCTGCTAGCCCCAATAAATTATTATGAAATGCACGTGAAGTTAAAGTCAGTTGAGACACTTGTTCTTGAACTGCTTGAACAAGCCTAGGATGACAATGCCCCTGATTTACAGCTCCATAACCCGCTAAAAAATCGAAATATTTTTTCCCCTCAGGTGAATACAAATACACGCCTTCACCTTTAGATAAAACAACCGGTAGAGGATGGTAGTTGTGTGCTCCATATCGTTCTTCAAAAGCAATGGCCTCTTTTGAACTAATGGAGTTTATTTTCATTCTTCTGCAGGACCTGTCATGGATTTTTCTAAACTAGTATTTCTAACCACATCCGCAGTTTTTCTGATTTCACCCATCCACTCTTGCGACATCATTTGTGATTTTCGGGTCATCAGTTGGGTTTTCAATTCATCTTTTTTCTTTTCAAATTCCGAGTCTACCGGAGCAAACGATTTTAAATTCAAAGCAACGATATAATTCGTTCCAGCTGAATAAAGCATTGGGCCCTTATGCAAATCGGATTTTAAATCGTATGCATCAAAACTCAATTTTGTATAACTGTTTAACGCGGCTGGAGGTGTAAGTTTATTGAATTTATCACTTGTTTTTAATTCTAGTCCTTTTGAAGAAAGATACGATTTAAAAGCAACTCCCTCCAAAGATTTAGCTTTCTCTAGAACATCTTTTGATAACTCTTCATTTATTTTTGTAATTTCATCCATTTTTCTGTCTTTTAACAAATCGGAAACTACTTTGCGTTTAACCTCTTCGAATGAAAAATATTCTGGAGGCTTTGGTTTTTCTTTCGAGTCTGTTGGCTTTGCCGCTTTAGCTTCTTTTGATTTTGGCTTTTCATAGTCAAACTTTTTTTGTTCGTAATGTTGCTTTGCTTTATCTAAATTTTCTTTTTTTGCTAGATAATCATCGATCTCTTTGTCTGGAATAGCCATGCGTTTTCTAGCCTGTTCTCGATCCATCATTACATAATCGACTTGTCTTCTATCCTCTTGTACTAAAAATTCATTTTTTAATTCAGATTCAGAGACCTTCGGAAGACTTTGAATAAAAGCACTG
>CAZPTV010000412.1:0-2321 GCA_964589335.1 uncultured Bacteriovoracaceae bacterium | reverse complement strand
TTCTAATTCTGAAATTTTATTTTCATTAGCAGATACAACTCCTAATACTAAATTGTATAGTTATCATACAACAAATGGTGTTACACAAATTTCAGACATTAATCCTGGTGGCAACGATGACATTTCGTATGGATTAACGGTTGCCGGATCAGTAGCGTTTTTTCAAGCAATGGATATGTTCAATACTAATAGTTTATATAAGTATAACGGAGTCGCAACAACTCTAGCGAGCGATACATGGAATTTTGGTGATGATTGGCCAATGAACTATTCAGTACAAGGTTCGAATTTGTATTATGGTTCTTATGACAGCGGAATTGGTGGATATCGTTTATATAAGCATGATGGAACTAATTCTACGCCACTCGTAAGCTATGCAGGAGCTACTACTTTAACTTCTATGACAGAAAATGGATCTGATTTGTTCTACATAAAATTAGATGCAGGTGGAGTAAATACGTTAAGAAAATATAATGGTGCAGTTGAAACACAACCGTTTGATATCATCTCAGGTCAAGATAATGGAGTTGGAAGTTTAGTAAAATCTGGTACGGACTTTTATTTTAGTGCTAAAGACCCAACGGCAACGACTCAGTTACTTTATAAATATACACCTTAATGAATGGCTTCCATTATCCAATTGCATAGAGAATCGCGTGTGCTTGGATTAGTACAAAGATTAGTAGCTCTTGCAGTTGTTGCGTCTATCCCAGAGTCTTGTATGCACTTTCGATGAGCTTGGTTTGCTACAGAAATCAAGCCAGTTTCTTTTGAGGTTACTGTATAAATGGTTTTGGTTTGGACATTCGTGGATTTGCATTCGTAATAAGGCTCAAAGGGCAACTCAGGTGCGATCTCAACTGTAGGGTTAATTTGATTTTGTAATTGAATCTGTGACAGTTCTTGAGCTTTTGCGGTTTTTGGTTGAATAAAGAAATATATGGCTGCTGCTATAATCAAAAGTTGCTTCATCTTTTACCTCGGTTGAATGAGATACAATAAAGCAAGTGTGATGCCAGGTTAAGATCATGTCTATTGGGTATGGAGTTTAGAAGTGTAAAACGATTCGATAGAGTGCTTAGATTATTTACATTTATTGGCAATGACTAAACTGAAAGTTAGATATTAGTTTACTATGAAGTACTCGGTTGCTAAAATTTAATTTCAAATGAAACGATTTCTTAAATATTTTCTTTTAGCTCTAATTGTAACGGGCATAAGCATTTCTGCTTATTTTTCTACCAATAGAACCATTGAAAGTTGTGAGCACTTCCAAGTTCAAGGGGTAGGGTTATATGATAGAGGACAAACCAGCTGGTTTACTGCCCAATTGAGCCAAGATGAAAAAAATGAAATCAATGATATTTTAAAAGCGTGGTGGAAATTTGCCAAGAATGGTTGGACGCCAAACGTAGTCACATTCATTCCAGAATTTAATATTGATACCGATAAATGTAAATTCGACTTCTTAAAAGACATTGCCCTTCTTCAGTGCGAAGTAGGCTCATATAGAAAAAAACTTTCACTGAAAGAAATAGAATTTATCGATTCTATAAAGAGTAAGATTAAGTGGGTCAAAAAGTAATTTTCAAATCCATAATTAAACAAATTTTTTTGATCGATAATGTGCGCCGAAATTATTTAATTAAATACACAAGCCGGAAGGATTCTCCTACTTCTATTCCGTGCAATCCTGTTCCGGTTTAATCTCTAGACTCGACAGGACGCGATCCTGACAGTTCGAAGGCACTCCGCGCCCCTTCCAAACATTAACCGGCATTTCACAAAGGAGTTTTGCGTATACTAGGTATGGGCCTGGAATCTGTTTTCTATTTTTTGAAAAATCCTTGCGCACATCGGGTAGCGACAACGCGCCTTTATTAATCATCTCCGCCTGAGCGAATCTCAACGCGTAAATACGACCAGGGCATCCTGCCCGAGGAGCACTCCACATAGTCCCTTCGCACTTCCCATATATGACCTCGCAATGCGCGGACAGCCCCTGAAGGAAAGCCTTCTGTAATTTCATTTCCTTCTTAAACTCTGCTTGCGACGAATCGGTCTTGAGCTTTAGAAGTCTCTTGTCGAGTTCCTTATCCATTACGCTCTTATTGCATTCGGACTCCAATCGCGCCCAATTGACCATCCACGCGGTAACTCCGATGCAGTCACCGTACTTTTTTTCGTCGGAGTATTGCGCGGCCGATTCCCGACAGTCGGCAATAGTATTGCCCTTAACGACCATTTTCGTCTCTGTGCAATTAGTCACCTCGGCTCGGCAACATTCACTGCGCACGAATAGAATGGCGACAAACGAAAAA
>CAZPTV010000411.1:0-2332 GCA_964589335.1 uncultured Bacteriovoracaceae bacterium | reverse complement strand
AAGATCCGAATGTAATTTTAATCGGTGAAATGAGAGATTACGAAACCATTGGTGCTGCCCTCACTGCTGCAGAAACCGGACATCTAGTCCTTTCAACTTTACATACTAACGATGCTGCTTCTAGCATCAAACGAATTATTGATGTCTTCCCCCCCGAATCTCAGGGTCAAGCAAGAATTCAATTGAGTTCATCATTAGCTGCGGTTTTATGCCAAAAACTAGTACATAAAAAAGACGGCACAGGTAGAGTCTCTGTTACGGAATTTATGGTTAATAGTCCGACGATTCAAACATTAATTTTAGACAATGAGATAGATAAAATTGGAGAAACCATTAAAAACTCGAGCACTTATTATGATATGCAATCTTTTAATCAAGCGCTTGAAAAAATGGTAAGTGAAGATATCGTTACCCCCGAAGAGGCCTTACGCGTGAGTAATTCTCCAGACGATTTAAAAATGCGACTCATGGGCTTTAAAAAAGAAGAGGGATATTAACGTACTTTTCGAATCAACCGTTAAAAGCTCATCTCATTTTGGTGTTCGATATAAGTTTTTAAATTTTTAACTTCTGAAATCAACCAATGGTCACCGGCCTTAACAAAGACTGCATTTTTTTTATTTGTAATTAAATCAATTGCAACTTCTTTTGTATCAATTCCTGGCGATGACTTTGAAAAAGAAATTTCATACGTAATGGAATATTCTGAGTCACTTACTTTTCTTTCATCTTTAATTTTTAGAGATTTAAATTCTCTTTTCGACTCTAAAAAGTTTGATCTAAATTGAGCATCGCTTAAACTTTCAATTGCTTTCTTTACTTCACCTGTCGTGAGTTCTAGTAGTTTATTTTTATCTATTTGTGCTGTAACCCCAAAACTTCTTGATACGTATTCTGAAAGCGTATGTTGAGGAGAATTTGGCTGACTTGCCATTTTATTAGTACATGATATCAACGTCATAATAAAAATTAAATAAACACCCTTAATCCACATAGCCCTGGCTCCTTACATAATCTACAAATTCATTAATTTCTTTTTCATCATCACGATTTTGAATCTGAAACTTAACACCGTATCCACTACAACGCTCAAGTGCTACAACTGGTGTTACTGTTTTATTTACGTAATGATCATTGCAGCTTAATTCTATCCTATCCACAAGCGGAATCAAATGATCTCCAAAAACAAAACATCCTTGTTCATCTAAATTACTTAATTTTGCCGTAAGCATTTCATTATTTGAAAAAAGCCTAGCCTGTATTTTAGGGATAGCCCTTGGTTTTCCTTCATACCATTTTAATTTAGGATTAAAATAAGCACGTTTTAATAATTTTAATAATGAAACAACTTGAAAACTCCCGAGAATTAAAATGAATACAGCCATAAATCCAAGTGCGTAATACGCACTTCTAAAAGCCATATAAAAATCAGTTACAACGAGTGGGATCAGTGAACTGATTAAAAGCCAAAGACCAGTTTTTTTCCCTTTGCTAATAAAGATGAGAGAGACAATTAATAAAAACGAAAGAGTGAGTATCCACACCATCGATTTACCCTTAAGCACGGCTTTAATTGCAATTTCTGATAAATAGTTATGCGTAAATAAAGCAGTATTAATAATGAGAATTGGAATCCATGCAGTTACAATTAAACTTTGAACTCGAATTTCAGGGGTTCTTTTTACTGTCTTCATGTGATAATTTTATGATTAAGATGCCTCATTTCATAGATAAAAACTGCACAAGTTGCGACGCATGCCTAACATTCTGCCCTAATCATGCAATTGATGCCAAAAAACAAACCTATTTAATTGATTCCGACTTATGCAATGACTGCACAATTTGTGTAAATCACTGCTCAGAAAACGCTATCCACCCAATTAAATGAAATACAAACCTATTTTAAGCATTGGGATAATGACCGGAACTAGTGCTGATGCCGCAGATTTTGCTGCAATAGAAATTGCAAAAAAAGAAAAATTAATTGCAACCCAATCATTTAAGTTCCCAGCTGTTTTACGCAAAAAAATCTTAGAGTGTCAAAAGGGAAAGGCGACCTTTGTAGAGGTGGCATCCTTAAGCACTCAGTATTCTGAGTGGCTTGCAGATTGCGCGCTCTTGTTTATCAAAAAAAATAAAATTAAAAATAAAAATACATTCTTTTCAATTCATGGTCAGACCCTATGGCATAAACCACCATTTTTTACTGTGCAAATGTTGGATCCTTCACGGATTGCAGTAAAAACAAATTGTACCGTTGTATTTGATTTTAGAAAATCAGACTTAGCGCTCGGCGGTCAGAGTGCCCCGCTCGTACCGGTCTATCATTCGC
>CAZPTV010000410.1:0-2333 GCA_964589335.1 uncultured Bacteriovoracaceae bacterium | reverse complement strand
ATGCCACATTAAAAATGTCCGAGGCATAATAATAAAAAGGACTGGGGGATTTTAAAATCCACACCAGTCCTTGATGTTGGTTGATTAAGTTTTTCTATTTATTCTTCTTCGCTGCTAAATCCGCGTGAAAATGCAGATGCAATGGTTGCGCCAGCAACGCCGCCAGCAAGTCCAGCTAATGCTGAAGTTCCTGCACGACCAGATGATTTTTTAGGTGCAGCTTTTTTTGGTGCTGCCTTCTTTTTTGGAGCTGGTTTTCTTTTTGCTGCTTTCTTTTTAGGAGCCGCTTTCTTTTTTGCTGCCTTCTTTTTAGGAGCTGGTTTTCTTTTTGCTGCTTTCTTTTTAGGAGCCGCTTTCTTTTTTGCTTTTTTCTTTGCCATGATTTGAATCCTTCTTTTGAAAATGAATTAATGAAAATTGTTAAAACTTAAGTAGAAAAAAGTTCACATGGTTTAAAGGAGTTTGCAAACAAATATTCGATTAATACGGCACTTTTACGACATCGCGGCCTTCACCCTTTAAGTCATTTTGCCTCGCGCTGCTGAGCGCAGTTTTCATGGGGATGAATTTTACTGAATACCCATCGCGGCCTGCGCGATACATTGGTTCGTCATTATTCGTTGTGTAAGAAGTAGCAAGCTTCATTGCGACTGCTAAATTATTTGCTGAGCCAAAAACTTTACCAGGAATGGTTGGTGGAGGCGTGGTATTTACATCAAAAAATGCACTAGCTAATGGTTCGTATATTCTTGCGATATTAAAATTATTCTTAGACTTAAGCGCTCCAAAGTATCCGTCTATTTGGTCAAGCATGTGTTGGGCAAGGCCAGCTTTTAAGTCGGCTACTGCATTTCCTGAACCACCCGTTGTAATAAAACTAACATTGTTTTCAATTTCAGTTTTAATAGTGGCTTTAAGTGCGTCAAAAGTTTCGCCAGGTGCAACAAGTGGAGCCCAAAGTTGATAAAAAGAATTTTCAACGAGAGGGTCATAATTTAGGTCAGCGACTTGTGCTCCACTTAAAAACAATCGAACCATCCCGCTAGAGTGGTCAGAACTAGTTTTAGCCTCCGCGTCATTTGGAATATTAAACTTACCAATTTCATATTCGTCTGGAAGTTGTGCAGCTAAAAGTCCTCGGGAAACGTCTTTATATGTAATCGTGCTGATGTTGTTTGCCAAAGTACCTAACGAAACCATTCTACTTAATTCTGAAAGCACACCGTATTTTTCATAAGTTTGTTCTGGGCTATCGTTAGAAATTCGAAGAAATGGATAGTGTATTTCTTTGTTGCTTCCATTTAAGTTTATCGTTTTTGATTTATAAAAAATTCCATTTAAATCATCGGGGTATTGTTCACCAATTCGTGAGCCAAAGGGTTGAGCTGCTGAATAAGCGGTTAATGTTATTCCGTTTGAATCAGGGTTTCTAAATGGAAACGGGTTGAAAAGTACGCGGGCTTTCGCAGTAAGTTTTACAGAATAAAAAACATTTTGTGAATCGAGCCCAGTTTGCTCTTTGTAAACAGCGAGCTTAGGTTTTGCGCCGATGGTGGCTAAGCTAATTTTGCATTGATCACCGGAACCATCAAATAATACAACCGGAATATCTAAGCTAGGTTCTGCGACCTTAAGTTGCAATAGTCCTGCAGGCTGAAGCTCTTTCATTTCGATAGAATTTTCATCTTCAAAAACCGATGCATTTAAATTTCCCTGAATGGTTTTAAATGCGAGCACAGATCTTTCAGTTAGTGCTTGGTCTGAAGCTCCAATCAAACCTTGCAGTGAAGATTTTGTAACTGTTTTCGGTGGTTCGTTAATATATTTTTCTAAAGTTTTAATTCTAGAATAATGAAAAAGATTTTCAGGAACCAACCCCAAACCTTGTGCAATGGGACTGAGTGCGGGTTGTGTGGTAATCGGGTCATTTAGCGCAGTTGAATATAGCCAATGGAGCGCAACTTCAGTGTTCATAAGTTTTTGTCCGCCACATGCTGTTTTTTGTAAATCTTGAATGGCTTGGGCTCCCGTTTGAATTGCATTACAAATTGGAGTCATCGGTAAACAATTGGGTGGTGTAACTAATGGAACGGGTGTTCCCAATTGGCATGGATTTGAAGATGTCGAAATATCTAAACACACTGCCGGAACGCCCGGAAACGAAGAACCAGGGTTGATCCAACTAAAGTCGTCTTGTTGTGTAATTGCAGGGCAAGAAGGTGATTGTGGAGGATTAGTGCCTGGAGAAGTATTTCCACTCGTGTGAGGAAAACATTTGAGTGCATAATTTCCAATGACATAGTAACGATATAGAAATTTTTTGTATGTCTGTC
>CAZPTV010000409.1:0-2339 GCA_964589335.1 uncultured Bacteriovoracaceae bacterium | reverse complement strand
GCCCAAATAATTGTTTGACCCAATCATGACTCTTTTTTGTCCATGAGTTACAACCGTAGAGCCGGTTGAAGTTTCTATTGGTCTAAAAAAGGGGTATAAACCTGCATTTAATAACATCTTGGCATCTTGAAATGATCTGCATTTTTCAAATAAATCGGTATTAGAGTTCATTGTTTCACCTCGCTTATAAACGCTTTAACTAAGTAAACACATTGACGACAGGGCGCATAATTACCACAGCGACACTACCCAGGTCAAGAAAAAATGTTAAATTGTTGATATTATTGATCAATTATATTTATTAATGATATCAATACTTTTACCTAAAGTTTTAGGTAAATTTTGCCGATAATCTTAGTAACAAGCATGTGTTTGCGTAGTTTTCTACACAGTAAAGTGAGAAGAACTCTACGCAACAACTGGATGTATTTTATGGCAGTTAACGCAAAACTAATCGGTAAATCTTTACTCAAATATTTGAAGCCAATTCGCATTGGCTATACCGACCGAGACCCATCAGAAAAACGTTCCAGCGGCTTTCAAATTTTTAATTTCAATAAAGAGAAAAATAAATCTAAACAAACTCTTCAAAATCCAACTGCGCAAATTGAAAATAAATCTGCAACTCAAGACAAAAACGAATACCCTCAGACCGAAGAGACCTCTGTCATTAATGAATCTGATACGTGGATAAATCATGTCGAATCAATTGTTAAGCTTTGTAAAAAAGTGTCAGGAAAAATGACCGGTCGCTTTGGACAGGCTTCTTATAAATACGTTATCGACAATCAAGTCCGTCAAAAAATTAAAGTCGTTGGTTCTATTGTAAATGTTACAAGCGGAACAGCTACCCCGATAAATCCTGAAAAAACACCTGAAGTACAAACAGATGATGAAAATTTAAAAACAAAAAAGAAAAAAGCAGCTTAAACGATTTAATCCTTCACAACTAATTTTGGATGCGTGCCTCGATAGCGAATATAAAAAATTCCACCAACAAGTGAAAGTAGTATTTGGAAGCTAACATAAGCTGTAAATAAATCTGCTCCCCCTGGTGAACCCGCAAGCTGAAATAACCAAAGAAATGCAGCGTGACCAGTCCCCAATCCTGCCGGCGCAATCGGAATCGCAGTCACCAACATACCAAAGGGTACTAAAAAATAAAATTTTAGTAACGGTACCTGTTCGAATCCACCTAATGATCGCGATAAAAAATAAAAACCACTGATAATCGTAAGGTGAATCGCGACAGATACGAGAAACCCTTTTAACAAATATTCACGACGATCTTCATATGCTTTCACAGCTTCAAAAAGTTTTAAAAAAAGCTCACCCATTGGTAACTTTGTAAGAATACTTTGAATCCATTGAGTAATAGGACTTTTTATTAAAACAAAAAGATAAAAAACCACAACACCAAGCCAGATCAAACTAATCATCCCCGCAAGATGTTTTAATGAGGGGTTGCTTGTAATTTCAGAGAAATTAAAAAGCATTGCAAAAAAAGAAACAAAAACGAGTGCGCTCAATCCAAGAATTCGATCGAGTAAAAGAGTTGTAAAGGCTCGAATTCTACCTCGGCCATCCGGTTGTTTTTGTACGACGTAAAATCCTTTAACAAAATCACCACTAACCGCACCGGGAATTGCTGTATTAAAAAATACTCCGATCATAGTTAAATCTAATGCTTCTCGAAATGGTAACGGTAATTGTTGTCCTTTTAATAACCATTGCCACCTTCGCACTCCACCCAACATGCAGAGTACTTGAATTCCAAACATAAATATAAATACAGGATAATCCAAAATGACATTTTTAACTCTAGAGAAGTCGAGCATGCCCTTGCTATAGAGATACCAAAGGATTCCAAAAGTAATTCCGAATTTTAATACGGGATTTATAACCTTCCAAAAGGATTTAAAAATAGATTCTTTATTTTTATTCTCTGCAGTTCGTTGTGCGAAACTCAATGATTTATCCTATCTTGATAAAGTTTTTAAAAATATTTTGTGCAATACTTTCTGAATAAAGTGAATTTGCACGACCTGCATTGAAAATGCAATCTTTCGGAGTATTTTTGTCTTTTAATTTTTTAGAAATTGATCTTTCTCCTTCTTCTGCATTGCTCTCAGGGTGGAATTGGACACCATAAACAGGTAGTTTTTTATGTTCAAACGCTTGGTTTTCACATGTTTTACTTCTTGCAAGTAATTTCAAGTCTTGGCTCAGAGTAAAAACCTCTTCACCGTGCGATTGAAATGTATGAAACTTCTCAGGAATATTTTCAAATATTTTTGATCGACTAATCATTTCGATTTCAACCCAACCCATTTCGGGAG
>CAZPTV010000408.1:0-2341 GCA_964589335.1 uncultured Bacteriovoracaceae bacterium | reverse complement strand
ATCTTTTGCAGTTATCACACCACTGCGCTTTTCGTTAGTTTTAGTGGTGGCGGTGTATTTAAACTGAGGCATTTATTTAATTTTTCCTTATTTAACCATTCCAAGCATTTTTGCCATTTCATCGGGCATTGTACTAATTTCAACCGCTAGCATTGGATCGATGGCTCCATTTGCAACAAGTTTTTGTAAGGATTGATTCATGGTTTGCATTCCTGTACCCGATTGACCAGATTGCATGGTCGCATAAACCTGATGAATTTTATCATCTCGAATTTGAGCTCTGATTGCTAAATTTGGAACTAAAATTTCCATTGCTAATGCACGGCCATTTCCAGTTTTTTTAGGAACCAATTGTTGACAGACTACTGCTTGTAAGACGAATGACATCAGCTGTCTGATTTGTGATTGCTGGTGTGGTGGAAAAACGTTAACTGCACGATAAATCGTTTGAACGGCACTATTTGTATGTAGCGTTCCAAATACTAAGTGACCTGTCTCTGCCATAGTTAACGCCATTTCAATGGTATCTAGATCTCTTAATTCTCCGACAAGTATATAATCTGGATCCTGACGTAACACTCGTTTTAATGCATCTTTAAAACCTTTTGTGTCCGCTCCGACCTCACGTTGATTTACTAAACATGATTTATGGGCGTGAATAAACTCAATCGGATCTTCAATCGTTAAAATATGACCCGATTCATTTATATTTAAATAATCTAACATCGCAGCGAGTGTTGTTGATTTTCCGCTTCCAGTAGGGCCGGTTACCAATACAAGTCCATTTGGTCTCTTAATTACATCTCTTAATATATTGGGAAGGCCAAGCTGATCGAATGACGGAATTTGAATTGGAATTCTTCTAAACACCCCTCCGACTGCACCTTTTTGCATAAATATATTACCACGAAAACGCGCAACATCTTTTACACCAAATGAAAAATCTAACTCTTGATCACGTTCAAATTCCATTTTCTGCGCATCACTCAAAACACCATAGCAAAGTTCTTTTGTGTCTTGTGAATTCATTGCATCTAATTTAATTTTTACCATTTTTCCATCAATGCGATATTGGGGTGGAGATCCTACGGAAATATGCAAGTCTGATGCGTTTTGATCGACCATTGCTTTTAATAGTGCAGCAAGAGGAACCTTTGCCATTTTTTCTTTCTCCGTCCTTAAAAATCAGCGCCTGTTAATGAAAGCGCTTCTTCAATTGTCGTCACACCTTCAAGTACTTTTTGTAACGCTGACATTCTTAATGTTTTCATTCCTTCTGCAATTGCAGCTTTTTTAAGTTCAATTGCATTTGCCCCTCGAAGAACTGCCTCTTTTAGATTTGAGGAAAAATCCATTACTTCATAAACTGCAATTCTTCCTTTATATCCAGTCTTATTGCATTCATTGCAGCCCTTGCCTTGCATGATCTTAGCTTTCTCTGCAATGTCTTTTGGAAAACCTAATTCGATTAATTTATCAATCGGGTAATTCACTGTCGTCGTACAACGCTTACAAATTCTACGCAACAAACGTTGTGCGACGATTGTATTGACAGTTGCTGTAACAAGAAATGATTCAACACCCATATTCATTAACCGGGTAATCGTGCTTGGTGCATCGTTTGTATGTACTGTAGACAATACAAGATGTCCTGTCATCGCCGCTTGAATTGCAACTTCTGCAGTTTCGAGATCTCGAATTTCTCCGACTAAAATTGTGTCAGGATCTTGTCGTAAAAATGATCGTAATACACCCGCAAAAGTTAAACCGATTTCTTTGTGAACTTGTACTTGATTGATTCCATCTAAGTTATATTCCACTGGATCTTCTGCCGTTGAAACATTATCAGTACCTTTATTTAATTCCATGAGTGCAGAATATAATGTTGTTGTTTTTCCGCTACCTGTTGGACCCGTTACCAAAACCATTCCATTGGGCTGGTCAATTCCTTTTCTAAAAATTTTTAGGGCTTGTTGCTCAAACCCTAGCTTTGCCAAATCAAGATTTAGATTTCCTTTTGAAAGCATACGTAGAACAGCTTTTTCACCGAATAAACAAGGCACAGTTGAAACACGAAAATCGACATCACTATTATTTACTTTAATTTTAATACGGCCGTCTTGAGGAAGGCGCTGCTCTGAAATATCCAATTTACTCATAATTTTAATACGAGCAATGAGCGGTCTTTTCATTTCTGCAGGAATATCGAGTAAATGAATTAATACTCCATCGACACGAAGGCGCACTCTTGCTCTGTGCTCATATGCTTCAACGTGAATATCACTCGCATTTTTTCGAATACATTCGACAAGAATACTATTTACCAAACTAATGACGGGAG
>CAZPTV010000407.1:0-2342 GCA_964589335.1 uncultured Bacteriovoracaceae bacterium | reverse complement strand
CTTCTTGCAATGTCCCTGCATTTATACCTGCCATTTTAGCAGGATTTAAAGACATGACTTCAACCAGTCGAGATAGATCCATGACCCCTTCTTTTACTAAACTCAATCCTACAGACCAGTTTGTTTCGAGACCAACAACTCCATTTGACGCAAATTCAAAGAGAACATTTTTATCTCGAGGAGCATGTGGTGCGTGGTCGGTTGCGATACAATCGATTAAACCTTCACGAATTGCTTTTTTAAGACTTTCAATATCTTTTTTAGCCCTTAACGGTGGTGCCATTTTAAAATTTGCATTGTAGCTTGCAACATCTTCATCGGTAAATACTAAGTGGTGTGGAGTCACTTCTGCTGTAACAGACAAACCCTCTTCTTTTGCCCTACGAACATGTTCAATCGATTGCCAGCAAGATAAATGTGCAAAATGAACACGACCCTTAGTTAACCGGGCAAGTGCAACATCACGCGCAACTATAATTTCTTCAGCCTCAGCAGGAATTCCACGCAGCCCTAACAAATTTGAATGCACTCCTTCATTCATCACGCCCTGGCCCACCAAGTACGTATCTTCTGCGTGTGAAATAACCGGTAAATCAAACGCCTTACAATAATCGAGTGCTTTTCTCATTAAATAACTATTCATGACAGTAACGCCATCATCACTCACCGCATGAATCCCTGCTTCTTTCATTTTTCCAATTTCAGCTAACTTTTCTCCTTTCAATCCCACAGAGAGAGCTCCCACGGGATAAACTCTTACTTTCCCGTAAGTTTTAGCTTGAGACAATATAAATTGAGTTACATAAGGATTATCATTTACCTGACTTGTATTTGCCATACAAAGCACACTTGTCACACCGCCTGCTGCTGCGGATAGGGTTCCAGTCTCTATCGTTTCTTTATATTCGTGTCCCGGTTCTCGAAGATGTACGTGCACGTCAACTAAACCAGGAACACATAAAAGTTTCTCGCCATCAATGACTTCGGGTAAATCAGCTTTTTTTAAAGTTGAAAATTCGTCTTTTTTTCCGACTTTATGTATTAAGCCATTTTCAATCCATAGTTCAAATGCACCATTACGATTTGCTGCCGGATCAACTAAATGAATATTTTTAAGAATGAATGAATTCGTTTTTGGTTTTTTCAACTTCTTCCACCTTCCCGATTTGCTAAAATTAAATCAAGAATTGCCATTCTTACTGTTACCCCATTTCCTACTTGGTTTAATATCACTGAATAAGGGCCGTTTGCTACTTCCTGAGAAATTTCTACGCCTTCATTCAATGGACCAGGATGCATTATGATCGCATCCTTTTTCATCGATTTTAAAATATGCGGATGCAAACCCCAAAATCGAGAATATTCTCCTAAACTTGGAAACTGCATTTGATTTTGTCTTTCAAGTTGAATTCGAAGCATCATGATAACGTCTGATTTTGCGACTGCCTTAGATAAATTAATTTCTAACTTTACACCCAGGCTTTCAACTGCTGGCGGAATTAAGCTTGGTGGACCACACACGGTTACCTTCGCCCCCATTGTACGAAATAAATAGATGCAAGAACGAGCAACCCTTGAATGTGCGATGTCGCCTACAATTAAGATTTCTTGCCCTTTTAAGGTCCCTTTTGATTCTTCTATTGTGAATGCATCTAATAATGCTTGAGTGGGGTGTTCATGAAATCCATCCCCTGCATTGATAATTGGAATTTTTAAAATTTTAGAAAGCTGAACCGGTGCACCTGCAGAATTATGTCTTAAAACAATTAAATCTGGATCCATTGCTTCTAAGTTTTTTGCAGTATCAAATAAAGTTTCACCTTTACTCGTTGACGAATTATCGTTTGAAAAATTTAATACATGAGCGCCAAGACGATTTGCGGCCAGTTCAAACGATGAACGTGTTCGTGTGCTTGGTTCCATAAAAAGATTAACAATTGTTTTGCCACGAAGGGATTGCTGCGGAAACTCACTTCCACGCCAGCCTTTCCACATCTTTTTAAACTCTGTTGCACGTTTTAGAATTTCACGAATTGATGTTTCTGGAAGGTCTCTTGTTTCAATTAGACTTTGATTCGCCCACATGATGATTGACTCCTCGCTATTCAACGCCTTTAAAAATTCGCTTCCATTGAATTCCGTTTTTTGTTTTAGAAAACCAAATAAAACTAGCCGTACCTTTTATATATGATGCAGAAACAAAGCCCCAGTTTCGACTGTCTTGCCCGCGTGATCTATGATCTCCAAGAAAAAAAACTTGTCCTGTTGGTACCACTCCCTGAGTAACTTTTCTAACTTGCGTTGAGTCTCCTAGCCATCTGACTTTGTATTGATGTCCTTCT
>CAZPTV010000406.1:0-2348 GCA_964589335.1 uncultured Bacteriovoracaceae bacterium | reverse complement strand
ATCAAATAGTGTTGTTTTTATTTTACGAATACCTTTTTTCTGATCCAACGACAGTACATTCTTATCCCAAAACTCACTACTTTTTTTATTAAACTTGTCTGTCCCAGTTTTATCGAGCTCAACGATAAAGTTTTTATCGTTGAAAATTCCAAATATTTTAGCAGGTTTTTTTTCTATCGAAACCTCATATAAATCTAGTCGAATTGTTTTTATTTCATCTTTTTCATTTCCTTTGGGTGGCTTGACTCTTAGATTTAATGTATTTCTAGCTTTTGAAGGAAATTTGTATTTAATGAAATCTGATTTTTTATCATCCGATAAATACTCTTGGGCATTCATATATACTAAACCCGTTACAAATGTATCCACAGTTTGTTGATCAATTGCACGGTCTTTCTCTGTGCTATCCCAATTACCCTTATCATTTTTGTTAAATGTTATTTTTCCATTTGTATTAATCAAATCAAATGATTGAATTTGGCTGGCGGCAAAAGAAAATAATTTTTTTGATCTCCAGTGAGAGATACTGCGATTTACACTGGCACGAATATTCGCAGGAACAATATGTACTTGATTCGATGTTTTACCGTCAGTTTCGACTAACAGATATAAGTTGTCATTCACCGCACCTTCATCTCCTAAAAAGATTTGATGTGTGTGATTCTTTAGTTTAACAACGATTGATCGTAAAGCACGGCTTGTGTTCGACAAACCAAATCGACTTAAAAAACTTTCACGTTCACCCTCGATTAATAAAGAGTCATTAATTCGAGTTGTCGATAGGGTATTTACAAATGATACAATATTTCCTTCATCCGCTTTAAAAAGTATAGGCCTTAACAAATCCCATTTCGCGTTTGGATTCTGAAGAGCACAGTTTTCTTTGCACTCCATATCTAGATCGATATCGTATTCTTTATCTTTTTCTTTAGTTTTGTAACGGATGGAAACTTTCTCAAGTTCATCCTTAACATCGGTCATGAAAAGTCTTTTCTTAACTTCTTCAATTTTTTCATCATTAGGTTTCTTGTGATATACAAACCAATACATAAAAACTGAAAGCAGAATTAATACTCCTGACAATACTAGATTCGACTTCATACCTTTCATGGATTACAACCTCCTACGACGATACCAAACGACTCCACCCATTAACAAACTCGCTCCAGGGATAATGAATATAATCAAGTACTGAATAAATCTGGCCTCAACCTCGCTGAGATTAAACTTTTGCGAATCTTCTTCTTTCTTACGGATTGAAATCAAGCTGTCGTCTTCTACCAACCAACTGATCGAATTTACAAACAAGTCCACGTTCGCTCCAAATCTAGAGAACTGATTTGCACCGACACTCGCTGATCCCATGGCCACAATTCTAGTCTTTGTCGTAGCTTTCATATCTTTTTTACCATCTACTGCGACCATCAAAGTATGCGGACCAGGCTTATCGATTGCTGGATTGATTTTTACTTTTCCAGTTTTTAATTCTGCAAAATCATTCTTAACAAAAGAATTCTGAGATGATTTCGCCAACCAATATGTTTGAAGCGTAGCGGGCGCATTGGGTTTGATTTCTACTGTTAATGCCGCAGGAAAAACCATGCGATCGCCTTTACGCATTTCTTTCATTATAGGATTCGCCTGATTGACTTCAGTCACTTCAGCGACATCATTAATAATTACTCCCATTGGAGTTTTTTGAGCTGCAATCAGTAAGTTATGGTTGATTGAGATGAACCATTCCTCTAATAGTTTAACCAATTCTGGATTCGTTGGCTTACCTTCACGAAGATTTGGCTCAAGAGCAAAAATTGCACGTCCTCCCAAATCTAAATAATTTTTAATTGATGTGACTTCTTTATCTAAAAACGCACGATAAGGCCCAATGACAGCTACGACCGAACAAGTATCTGGGATTTTGGGTTCTTCCGTAAGGCTGATCGATTTTATTTCGTATGTCTGATTAACAATTTGCTGTTTAACCGCAGAATATCCGTCAGCTTCAGTACGATCAACTTCGCGCTCACCATGTCCTTTAATAAAACAAACTGTTACAGTTTTATCTTTCGTGGTGCGAATGAAAGCATTGGTTAGTTTTTCCTCAGTCAATTCATCAATTCGATTTTCTTTACCGTTACCTTCAACAATGACCGTACCGTATTTGTGAACTTTCATTGCATTTGCACGCGTTAATTCTCTGTCAATATCTACAAATTCAACTTTTAATTTGCTTCCAGCGAAGTAGATATAATTTCGTAAAAAATTCATCGCATTTTCACGAGTTTGAAATTTATCGAAAATAGTTACTTTCAATTCGGACTTTAATTCTTTTAACAATTTAATAGTCT
>CAZPTV010000405.1:0-2353 GCA_964589335.1 uncultured Bacteriovoracaceae bacterium | reverse complement strand
ATTGGCATTTCTTCTGGTAAGGAAACGGTTACAAAAGCAGTCATTTTTGAGTCAGAAAAAGTTTTTATCATTTCTTTTGCGTCTGAAAAAATAGGGCCACCTGGAAATAATTTTGCATAATTAAAAGGAGTATGAATCATTGTAAGCGCATAGCCAGTGCTTGGCATGTCGACGACGATATGGTCATAATTTTTAGTTTCATACCAAAGTTTGCCAAGTAAAACTAATTCTCTTACGCCTGGGGCTGCCTTTTCAAAATATTGGATGACATTGCTTTTAAGTAATATGTTAGCGACTGCTTTAATTGGCAGCTTCATGTGAATATATTCAGAAAAGCATTCTATGGTATTTAATGTAATTTCACTTAATGATGGATATTTCTCAATTTCAGGTAAAACGATTTTTTGTTGAGAGTCTTCAATTTGAAGGACATGACAGAGTAAAACGCGTTTATTGTTTTTTGCTAAAATTCGGGCGGAAGCATCGGCGATCGTAGATTTTCCTACGCCGCCCTTTCCCAAAATGAATATCAATTTTTTATTCATCCATTGGCAATCTGCCAATGGAGCTGCCCATTTTTCTTTGTTCATATTAGATTTGACTATAATTCTTGTAATTCCTCGGTTTCCAGTTCAAAATATTTTTCATGAAAATGAATCATAAATTTTTATTAGGGTTAGTACAAGTTTCAATTCTAAGTGTAACCATAACGATGTTAGGATGCGGCGGACCAAAGGCATTTACAAAAGGTGCGTATGATGATCCTACTCGTGTCGAGCTATTGGACGATAAGTTTAATGAAGCAGACATGCAGCAGATGGCAGATACAGTCGTTAAGGCAATGGTAGCCTGTGACTATGTTGCAAAAGCGCCGAAGCCACCTGTGGTTATTGTAGAAAAAGTTCAAAACAAGACCCAGGAACATATCGATATGGAATCAATGACGGATATGATTCGCACCGCTTTAATTAAGACTAATAAAGTTAAATTTGTAAACAAAACCGAGAGAGGTACTCTCGATGAAGAATATAAATATAATGAAGGTGGAAATGTATCCGGACCAACTCAAAAAGCTCGAGGCAAGCAAATTGGAGCTGATTATATTCTTAGCGGTGCAATGGCAACCAATGTTCAGGAAGTGGGCAAAGACAAATTTATTTATTATAAGCTCACCATGAATTTAACGAATATGGAAACATCAGTCATTGATTGCTCAGAAGAAAAACAAGTACGTAAAAAATACGAAAAACAAAAATACACACCTTAAACTAATTGGTTTCAGTTTTGTTTTTATATTCGCGTCTTGTGGCGGGGGATATCTCTCCAAAACAAAAGGCGCTCACTCAGATTTTTATTCAGGCAAATATATAGATGCAGCTCAAAAACTAGAAAAACCAGCCCATATTGAAGGCAAGGATCAACTTTTATATCTCTTAGATCGTGCGACATCTTTGTTTTACGGTGGTGATTTAGTCGAAAGTAATAAAGAGTTTCTGGAAGCAGATAAAAAAGCAGAAATTAGTGATTACACTTCTATTTCAACTGAAGCGGCAACGTTATTAACTTCCGATGAAATCAAACATTACAAAGGTGAAGAATTTGAATATGTTTTGATATCGCAATACTTAGCGATGGGATATTTATTGCAAGGGAAATATGAAGATGCATTGGTTGAATGCAGGCGAGTGAATCATAAATTACATATGTTAGTCAGTCAGGGCGGGCGCAAATATAAACAAAATCCTATGGCGCTTTACTTGTCTGCAATGATTTATGAAACAGAAAAAAAATATGATGATGCATATATAGATTACAAGCATGTTGCTGAATTGATTCCAGCGTTTCCTTATTTAAAAGAAGATCTAGTGCGGTTGTCGGTTGCTAGTCGTAATCGAGAAGATATTTCAAATATTAAAAAGCAATTCAAATTAAATTCTGAAGATGTACAAAAAATTCTTAAAAATGCGGTTTTGCCTGAGATTGTATTTTTAATATCAAGCGGTCAAGCTCCCGAAAAAAGACCCGACCCAAGTTGGAATTCAATTCCAAGATTTTATTCAAGAAGCAATGGCTGGAACTTTATGAATGTTACAGTTTCTAAAGAGAATGAAGGTCAGATCGATACATATTCTAGTGAACTGCTTCGATCGCAATCATTGTATGACGTAGAGCAAATAGCGATGCAGAATTTAGAAGAAAAATGGGGTCCGTTAATTGCGAAAAAGATTGCAGGTATTATTGCAAAAGATGTGGTTGCTGATCAAATAGGCAAACGGACCGATCCATTGATTGGTGCTATTTTATGGATGGGATTGCATGCTTCGGATACGGCAGATACTCGATCTTGGAGAAC
>CAZPTV010000404.1:0-2359 GCA_964589335.1 uncultured Bacteriovoracaceae bacterium | reverse complement strand
ATTAGGTTTGATCGAAAAAAATACAAATTGATTTTTATCGTGTGGGTCTGAATTATTTTTATTTTCAAATCGTCCTAATACCGAAACCATCGAAGCACAATTTGCGTTTCCGATATAATATTTATTACAATTTGCGATGTAACCGCCCTCATTCTCTTTCAACACCATCTCATTAGAATAAATATCTGCGCCGTGATGTTTTTCTGAAAGGCCAAACGCAAAAACACCTCCATTTTTTAAGAGCTCTTCTGCTTCGTTTTGAAGGGCTGCATTTTCACTCATCCAAATCGGAACAATACCCAGCAAACTGACTTGTAAGCTATACCCTTGTGGAGGTGCATAAAAAGCAAACCGCTCCATAAAACTAGCGAGTCGAACCGCTGCAAATGATTTCTTTGAAAGCAATTTATAATAAATCTCATGCTTTCCCTGGAACTGAATCCAATCTTCGTAAAACTTTTCAAGTCGTTCTTCTTCTTTTTGAACAAGAAATGATTTTGAAATAAAAAAACGAGACAATTCTGTTTCAATATCTTTATTTTTTTCTAAATCCCTTTCTATTAAAGGATAGGTTTGCGGTCGGAGTTTCATTCTATTTATTTTGACTCTATTTTTTCAAATTTTGCATTTAATTCTTTAAGTTGCTCTCTCATTCGATCCAATTCATCTTTCAACTTTGAAATGGAATCATTTGGTCCATTACCTTCTCGTATTGATTTTAATGCTAATATTGCGGATCGCTTTGTTCTTGGTTCAACAGCTGAATCTGCAATTCTTTGTAATGCAGTTCCGGCTCTCGTATCTCCCAAATCAGCTAACGCATGAATTGCAGAAACTTTAACAAAGTAATTAGAATCTCGTGTTAATTCCATTAAAGAATCAATAATTAAACCCGGTCTAGCTTGACTGTGATGCGCAAGCGCAGCTACTGCATCTCTTCTAAGAAACATTGAGAACCCAGGTTTGGTATGTTTTTGAAGAACAGTCAAAACTCGTTCATCATGTTTCAATTCTGCTAATCCCATTAATATTCCACGATTATAATAGTCATGCCACGTATCGCGCTTACCTAATGCTCCATTCAATTTATCAAATGTACCTTGTAATTTGAGCTTTCCTAAGGCAACACCCGCTTCGTATTGACATAACGGACTTGGATCCCCTTTAAGTAAATTCATCAATGTCTCGAAACTTTCGTTATTTTTAAATAAGCCGAGAGCTTTAATTGCATTTTTTCTAGCTTTAGGATGTTTTAATCGATCTAAGTTTTTTATTAAATAATCTTGAGCCATCGGAGTTCCGATTTCTCCAAGTGAATCACAGATTACCGATTGAACTCCCCAGAATGATTCCTTAATCAATTGTTCACCCAAAGCATCTACTACTTTTCTTGAATGTTCTTTTGATAATGATTTCGCAGCAAAAATTCGACCCATGATATCTTTGTCTCTTTTGAGTTGTTCGATCAATAAATCTGAGCCGGGTTTGAAATCAATGGAACATAGAATGGTATTTCCTGGATTGACTGAAATATATTTTGGTTTCTCAGGGCACGGAAACGAAAAACTTCTTTCGATCGAATCTAATTCAACTTCATGAATGTATTCACCGTCTGATGTCGCAACTTTAATTGTAAGCGGCAATCTAAAAATTCCAGTTAAATCATCAGTTTTTTGTTTTTGTGAAATAATAAACTTCGATACTTTTTTGTCTTCTACCCATTCATAGCGGACGGAAAGCTCTGGATACCCTGCTTTAAAAATCCATTGATCAAAAAACCACGACAGTGAACGTCCAGTGGTCTCTTCAAATGCTCGTTGCAAATCGACTGTTTCAACTGTTTTTGCATAATGATCCGTTACATAGCGATTAATTGATTTCCACCAGGCATCATCACCGACCAGTTTACGCAGCATATGTAAAACTCGGCCACCTTTTTCATATAAGTGCCTATCAAAGATATCTGATGGAGCCATAAAAATGTTTGTAACGATCGGCCTACGGTAACTCCCTCGATCTTCACCCTTATAAACTAATTCATTAATATATAAATCATACAAAAACTCGTCATTTCCATATTCTTCTTCTGTCCAGAGCGATTCACAATACGTTGCAAAACCTTCGTTTAACCACGCATGTGACCACTCTTTGCATGTTAACAAATCACCAAACCATTGGTGAGCTAGCTCATGAGCCACTAGTGGTTCGCTGGAATAATCTTGCTCGACACTCTCTGGATGAAGTGTGTATTCAGTTTGCGTAGTGGAAGAAGTATTTTCCATTACTCCATAAACAAAATCCCATGCTACAACTTGATCATATTTTTCATTTGGATACTCAAATCCTATTTTTTTTGAGA
>CAZPTV010000403.1:0-2362 GCA_964589335.1 uncultured Bacteriovoracaceae bacterium | reverse complement strand
GACAAGTGACTTCAAAAGCACAAAGTATCGACATTCAAGAAATTGTACGTAGAACAATCAAGAATATCGGTTATGATTCGTCTGAAAAAGGTTTTGATTATAATTCTTGTGCTGTTTTAGTTCAGCTCGACAAACAGTCTCCAGATATTTCTCAAGGTGTTACTGCCGGTGAAGGTCTTTTCAAAGAACAAGGTGCAGGTGACCAAGGATTAATGTTTGGTTATGCGGTTGATGAATCCCAAGAGCTTATGCCGCTTACGATCGATCTTGCGCATAAACTTGCATTAAAAATGACTGAATGTAGAAAGTCTGGAAGTCTAGGCTTTTTAAGACCAGATGGCAAAACTCAAGTTACAGTTGAATATGAAAATGACCGTCCAAAAAGAATTGATGCAGTTGTAATTTCTAGTCAACATAGCGAAAGCTATACGCACACACAAATTCAAGAAGCAATCATGGAAGAAGTCGTTAAAAAAATTCTTCCTAAAGATTATGTAGATTCAAAAACAAAATATTTTATCAATCCGACAGGTAAGTTTGTCATTGGTGGACCAATGGGAGATACCGGTTTGACGGGTCGAAAAATTATTGTCGATACTTACGGTGGTCATGGTGCTCACGGTGGTGGAGCATTCAGTGGTAAGGACCCAACAAAAGTTGACCGCTCTGCTTGTTATATGGCTAGATATGCAGCAAAAAACATAGTTGCAGCTGGCTTAGCAAACAAATGTCTAGTTCAGGTTGCGTATGCAATTGGAGTTGCAGAACCAGTATCCTTAATGGTGAATACTTACGGAACAGGTAAAGTTGACGATGAAAAAATTCTCTCCGCGGTTAGAGAGACATTGAGTTTCAAACCTGCAAATATTATTTCTACCTTAGATTTATTAAAGCCTGTTTATATTAAAACAGCAGCATACGGTCACTTTGGCCGTAGAGAAAATGGATTTACTTGGGAGAAAACAGATAAATCCGATTCACTGAAATCGCTAGCTAAGTAGCCAATGATTTTTACGGTAATGTTTCTTACGAGGTATCTCCCTTTTTGGGCGATTCCATGTGCAATAATTTTTTATCAGTTAGGTGTTTTCTATTACCGTCAAAGATTACGCATAAAAATGCTTTTGAGTTATGCAATTGTAGCTTTTTGTTTAGTTTCAACTCTTTTTTGGATGATTTACGGTGGGTATTGGAGATCGGGCCCATGGATAAAAAAGTTATTTGAATAAGCGTACTTAGATCATTTTCTTAAATTGCAAATTTTGCCTACGACAGTTATTTGACAGGGATTCAAATCCTGATAGCATTAATATTACCTAATGTCGGACTTTCTTCATGAGGAAGTAAGTTTTGACATAATGACTGGTTGCGATAATCAGTTTGATCTTCTAGGACGGAGGACCAAGAGTGGTATTTGAAAAAGTAGAAAACACCAGTGCTCAAAATGCAACTGCGGTTGATTGTTCTGTATCTAATACAGAGTTATTTAATCGCAATCGATTTGAATCTCTTTTCGGAAAAGACTTTGTAGGTACAAGTGCCGCAATATCTAACGTCTTTGAATTAATTTTAAAAGTAGCAGATACCGATTCAACGGTTTTAATTTCAGGTGAAAGTGGAACAGGTAAGGAACTTGTTGCGCGTGCAATTCACCAAATTTCTTCTCGTCGTGATAATGCTTTAATCCCAGTAAACTGCGGTGCAATACCAGCGGAACTATTAGAAAGCGAACTCTTTGGACACGTTAAGGGTGCTTTTACCGGTGCAATCAATAATCGATCTGGTCGCTTTGAACTTGCTCAGGGTGGAACCATTTTTTTAGATGAAATAGGCGATATGCCTGCAATGTTACAAGTAAAGCTTTTGAGAGTTTTACAAGAGCGGCGATTTGAACCTGTGGGAGCAACAAAAACACACCAAGCAGATGTGCGAATTATTGCAGCGTCGAATAAAGATTTAGAAGAGGCAGTTAAAAATAAATCATTTCGTGAAGATTTATTTTATCGCTTGAATGTTATTCCGATTCACATGCCTGCACTACGCGAAAGAAAAAGCGATATTCCAGCGCTAATCGAATATTTTGTGAAAAGGTTTAATACAGAGAAAAAACGAAACGTAAAATTTGATCGTCCAGAAGTAATGGATCTACTCATGCGCTATGATTGGCCGGGTAATGTTCGAGAACTTGAAAATTTGATTGAACGTCTAGTGGTTTTTGGTGGAGAGCAAATAGAGTTAAAAGATCTTCCGTCTAAAATTTTTGAACGGGTTGAGTTGAGTCATTCAAAACCTGGAGTACAGGGGAACTTTGGATTTGCGACAAAAATTTCTCAAGAAGTGTCACAAGAAGATTTAATATTTA
>CAZPTV010000402.1:0-2368 GCA_964589335.1 uncultured Bacteriovoracaceae bacterium | reverse complement strand
TGAAACACTACTTATGCGAAACGTTTTCTTTGTTTCTCGCGGATCTCTGCACCTTCAAGGGAAAATCGAGTCCAAGGCATAGCTTGCAGACGGTTCGGCTCAATCGGCTCACCTGTCTCTTCGCAGATTCCATATGAATTGTTTTCAATTCTCATGAGTGCATTATCAATTTCAGCAATCAATAAACGTTCACGGTCTCTCAAAGTAAACGCCAAATTCTGACTGATTTCGGTTGCGGCCATGTCGGTCTCATCTGGAAGATCATCCGTATCTGTACGGATATCATCAAGACCTCTTCGACTGGTGTTCATGATCCTCTCTTTTTCCTCGAGAAGAAGCTTTTTGTATTTCGCATATTTTTTTGCGTCCATGTGCCTAAACCTCCCATCCATAGGATGACTGCACTTCCATTCAATTCTAGCAGCGACCCCAATGGATACAACGATAATTTTTTGCCGGGTACTTAGAAGCAAAGAGAGAAACGGTATTTTTGATGTAAAACTTTAAACAATATGAAGACTATTTTTTAGATCACTATAATTATCATAGTCATTTTTTCCTATCGGTCATTTTTGAATAATCAGAGGCGCGTAAAGATCAATCTTTCTTACAGAAAATACATCAATCCTAAAGCTTTATAGTGTGGGGACCGAGAAAGCTTCAAAGGGATTGATTGAACAACCCTGTTTAGCAACAAGATAAGGCTCAAGGAAGATCCTTGCATAAGGAGATCAACAGAATGGTGACGAACTACAACGGTGAGCAAATTGAAGTTCCTGAAACTTTGCCAATGTTACCCGTAAGGGACATTGTCGTATTTCCGTACATGATTATTCCACTTTTCGTAGGAAGAGATTCCTCTATTAAAGCAGTTGAAGAAGCCCTATCACGAAACGATCGTTTAATTTTATTGGCCAGCCAAAAAGATATTTCAGATGAGCATCCTAATCCAGATGGCATCTACCAAATTGGTACCGTTACAATGATCATGCGCATGCGCAAACTTCCTGACGGTAGAATTAAAATTCTAACTCAAGGTTTATTCAAGGCACATATTGATGAATACACTCAAACCAATCCATATTTTGAAGCTAAGGTTACGCGTATTCAAGAAAAACAAGGTGAAGTAAATTCTGTATACGAAGCCATGATGAGAAATGTGCGCGAGCAATTAGAAAAAATCATTAGCCTTGGAAAAGCATTGTCACCTGATATTTTAATGGTTCTAGATGATATCACCGACCCCGGCCGTCTTGCTGATCTCGTTGCATCAAACCTAGGATTAAAAGTTTCAGAAGCACAAGGTATTTTAGAAACGTTAGATTCAGGCGAACGTTTAAAGAAAATAAATGAGCTACTTCAAAAAGAACTAGAAGTTCTCGCAATTCAAGCAAAGATTCGCTCTCAAGCAAAAGACGAAATGACCAAATCTCAAAAAGAATATTTTCTTCGCGAACAAATTCGAGCCATAAAAAATGAACTCGGAGATGTAGACAATAAAGGAGAAGAGATTCAAGAACTTCGTGACAAAGTATCTGCTGCAAAAATGCCACCTGAAGTTGAACAAGAAACATTAAAACAAGTAGCGCGTTTAGAACGCATGCATCCAGACGCATCAGAAGCTTCAATGTTACGCACTTATGTGGACTGGTTAATCGATACACCTTGGTCAAAATCTACTAAAGACAACCTCGATATTATGAGAGCAAAGCAAATTTTAGATGAAGACCACTATAATATGAGCAAGATTAAAGAACGCGTTCTTGAATATCTTGCAGTTAGAAAATTAAAAGAAAAAATGAAAGGTCCAATTCTTTGTTTTGCCGGACCTCCGGGAGTTGGTAAAACTTCTCTTGGAAAATCCATCGCACGTGCCTTAGGCAGACAATTTGTAAGAATCAGCTTAGGTGGCGTTAAAGATGAAAGTGAAATTCGTGGCCACAGAAGAACTTATGTAGGTGCTCTTCCTGGAAGAATTATTCAAGGTCTTAAACAAGCAGGCACAAACAATCCCGTTGTTGTGTTAGATGAAATCGACAAACTTGGTAGTGATTACCGGGGCGATCCATCCGCAGCGATGCTTGAAGTTTTAGATCCGGAACAAAATTTTTCATTCCGTGACCATTATTTGAACGTGCCTTTTGACTTGTCAAAAATCATGTTTCTTTGTACTGCAAATAATTTGGATACCATTCCTGGTCCACTTCGTGATCGTATGGAAATTATTCAATTGCCTGGATACACAGAGGAAGAAAAATTATTCATCACAAAACAATACTTGATTAAAAAACAAGTTATGGAAAATGGTATATCTGATAAGTATATAAGCTTCACTGATGATGGAATCAAAGCAGTCATCGCAGGCTAT
>CAZPTV010000401.1:0-2370 GCA_964589335.1 uncultured Bacteriovoracaceae bacterium | reverse complement strand
AACCTGATCAAGTTTATGAATATTACCGTGGAGCGGATCTTTGTTTTGTAAGCAGTCTTCATGACGGAATGAATTTGGTTGCAAAAGAATTTGTTGCTTCTCGCGACGATGAACGAGGTGTTTTAATTTTAAGTCAGTTTACTGGTGCATCCCGTGAACTTCCTGAAGCACTCATTGTGAATCCTTATAATATAGATCAATGCGCAGCTGCAATTCATGTAGCTCTAGAAATGCCAAAAGAGGAGCAACGTAACCGTATTCGAAGTATGAGGGGACTAATTCAAGAGTACAATGTATACCGATGGGCCGGTCGAATGCTCTTAGACGCTTCGAGAATAAGACAAAGAACAAGACTCTTTGGCCATTTACAAGATAAAAATGGAACTAAAACGAGATTTTCACTATGAATCCACTCTTTTCAAAAAATAGTATGATGATCTTAGAGTCTCTTAGCTTTACCAGAACACTCTTTGCTTTTGATTTTGATGGGACGTTATCGAAAATAGTAAGAGTACCTTCCGAAGCTAAAATATCGAAATTGACTAGTGATCTTTTGCAAAAACTCTCAAAACACGCTCCAGTTGCGATCATCTCGGGCAGAAGTCTTGAAGATCTTAAGCAAAGGATTTTTTTCAAACCTCAATATCTTGTTGGCAACCACGGTCTAGAGATTGAAGGCGCTACAAAATACCAAATGACACTCGACAATGCTAAGAAGGATAGTGAATTGTGGAAAGAGGTTTTACAAACACAAGAGTACGGTGTGGGCGTAGAAATTGAGGATAAAACATTTTCACTTGCTATACATTACAGACGTTCTCGTAATAAAAAAGAATCTAGAAAAAAAATCCAGTATGCCTTAGAGCAATTATCCCCATTACCGCGAATTATTACAGGAAAATATGTTTTTAATTTACTTCCGATGGGCGCCCCTCATAAAGGAATTGCCGTTTTGGAATTAATGAAATTAGCTGAATCAAAACATGTATTCTATATTGGTGACGATGATACTGATGAAGACGTATTTAGTATGGCGAATGAAAAAATCATGTCGGTACGTGTGGGCGAAAAGAAAATCTCCAGCGCAAGCTATTTTATAAAACGCCAATCGGAAATCAATCATCTTTTAAAAATACTTATTCGTTATCATAGTTCCTCAAATGGAAAGAGAATGAGTGAGGCTCGATTATGATTGATTCTAATCGCTCACTCTATACACTTTTTCAAATTGGAAACTCAATTCATCAAATGAATAAACAAACCGAGCGTAGTTTCGGACTTAGTCTTGTTCAGTGGTGTGTTTTGAGTCGCTTGATTGATATGCCAGCCGCGCCAGCAGCATCACTTGCTAAGGAAGTAGGTGTTCATCCAAGTACGCTTACACAAACGCTTCGACGGTTGGTGCGAAAGAAATGTATTTTTATTACAAATGATCCGAAAGATTCTCGGAAAAAAATGATCTCAATTACTAGAGTAGGTAGAGATTTATTCAACAAAGCATCCGTACAGATAAATACTTGGTCTGGTGTGTTCACTGCACTGAACGATGACTTTATCCGAATACAATCTTGTCTAAAATCACACCTCAATAATGAAAGCGCGTGATGAAATCATTGCTAAAAATTAGATGTATATCTTCTGAATAATATGAACACATCTTGCTTTCGAAAGGTGTTGTATTTGTAGGTCTTAGCGTTCTTTAAAAGTGAAAAATGGTGGTCCCACCAAGAATCGAACTTGGAACTGAGCTTTAGGAAAGCTCCGTTATATCCATTTAACTATGAGACCATTCCTCAGACCTGAGGAAAATCTAGAACACCCTTAAGACTGAGGTAATTTACTCACTTCATCCAAGAGTAAGTTAATTGATTTTTCAACCTCGGGGTCTTCAATATTAAATTGAATTCCAACACGATATAAAAAACTTTCTGAAGAAACAATCTTATGGCTTGATTCAACGGGTGCACACCAGACGACTATTCCAGGAATGGAGACTTCAGTGGGTTGTGTAAATTGGACACTTACTTTTTCTTCTGGTGGAATCATGAGCGAAGAAAAAATGCCAATACCTGTATCAGATATATCGTTTAAGAAAACCCGAATTGCAAATGACTCAGAGGTTGATGCGACTTCGATGACGGCGCCCACTCGTTTGAATGGAATATTCTGTCTTATCTTTTTTCTTTTATTTGAATGAGTTTTATCTTTGTATCGCCAGCCCAAAATTTATTTTCCTTTAGAAAATGTATTAAATACATAATCCCAAAATGGTGAACTGACTCCATATAAAGTATCAGGAGATTTAAAGTGATGGTCCATATGGTTCTTTTTTAATGTTTGAAACATACCACCTTTTATTCTCCAAAAGTG
>CAZPTV010000400.1:0-2375 GCA_964589335.1 uncultured Bacteriovoracaceae bacterium | reverse complement strand
GTATGGTTATTTCCGATGAAGAAAAAAAGAATACTGCGTATCACGAAGCAGGACATACACTCATTGGAAAATTATTACCAGGGATGGATCCAATTCATAAGGTGACCATTATTCCCAGAGGGATGGCTCTTGGTGTAACTCAAACTCTTCCAAAAGAAGATCGATTAAGTCTTGATAAAATTAAGGCTGAAAATACAATCGCATTTCTAATGGGCGGTAGAATCGCAGAAGAAATTATTTTTAATCACAAAACAACAGGCGCAGGCAATGATATCGAACGTGCCACAGATTTAGCGCGTAGAATGGTTTGTGAATGGGGAATGAGTGATAATCTTGGACCACTTACATTTGGAAAAAAAGAAGAAGCAATCTTTTTGGGTCGCGAAATCGCTCAACACAGAGATTATTCAGAAGAGACTGCAAAAATGATTGATAAAGAGATTCGCATGATTGTTGAAAGGAATTATGATCGTGCTAGAAATATTCTCAACGAAAAAATTGAGACCCTTCATAATCTTGCAAAAGCATTACTTGAATATGAAGTTCTAGATGCAGATGAAATTGAAATGATTGTATCTGGTAAACCTTTTGTTAAAAAATCTGGAGGGGGTTCAGGAACGCCTCCTCAATCTGAGTCACAAGAAAATGGAAATTCAGTACCGTCATCGACTGGCATGAAACCAGTGTTGGCTTAATTCTTTTTGGATTGGAACCAAGCGAAGAATGGCTGAAATTTTAGCAACAATTAAAGCGACGTTTAGATGGAGTGATCTTGTAGATATCATCATGGTATCTCTAGTCGTCTATCGGGTCTTATTATTGATTCGAGGGACCAATGCCGTTCAGATGCTAACAGGTCTGGGAGTGCTTGGTTTAGCATTCATTGCATCTTTAAAGTTTGATTTTTATACTTTGAATTGGCTCTTAGCCCATTTTTTTAATTCGTTAATTATTATTATCATAGTTCTGTTTCAAGATGATTTGAGACGTGCTCTTGCACATGTTGGTAAAAACCCATTTTTTGTGGGTACTCGTACAGAAGAAGAACAGGCTATGGTTGATGAGATTACACGAGCTGCAATAAGAATGGCGAAAGAAAAAATTGGTGCGTTGATTGTAATTGAGCGTGAGACCGGATTAAAGAATTTCATTGATACAGGAGCAAAAATTGATTCAAAAGTTAGAGCTGAATTGCTTTATAGTATTTTTATACCCTCTAGCCCAATTCATGATGGAGCTTCGATTATTAGTGATGGAAGAATCGCAGCTGCGGGATGTTTTCTACCATTAAGTAAAAATCAAAATATTGATAAAAAATTAGGAACACGTCATCGTGCTGCTATTGGATTAACTGAAGACACCGATGCAATTGTTATTTTAGTTTCAGAAGAGGCAGGACAAGTTCATTTAGTACAAACTGGAAAAATTACATTGAATCTTTCTGAAGAAGAACTGAAAAGTAATTTATCAGTGATTTTAGAATTATACGATTCAGCAAAATTGAAACAAGAAAAAGCAAATCTTAAATCGAAAATGGAGGTTAAAGGTGCAAAGTAAAAACTTTCTCCTAAATAATCTTCCATTGAAAATGCTTAGTTTTGTGATCGGTTGTGTTCTTTGGTTTATTGTTCTTGGTTCACGTAATATGGAAATCAGCAAAGATGTTCCTATCGAATTTATGACCGCACCAGATATGGTCATCGCAAACGATGTTCCAGATAAAGCTGTTTTTAATTTATCAGGACCGAAGGCTTTTTTGCGAAATATTTTAAATAGAAAAGAAGAACCCATTAGAATCAATTTTGCAAATACAAGACCGGGACTTGTTCCTTACAGACTTATTCAAGATAATATTCAAGTACCCATTGGAGTTAAGGTCGTTTCTGTAAGCCCTTCAGTTATTACAGCTAAACTAGAAATGATTAAGAAAAAAGAAGTACCGGTCAAATTAATTACACAAGGCACATATCCGCAGGGTTTTGTCGTTCAGAAAATGGAATTACTTCAGAATACAATTAAAATCAAAGGTCCGGAATCAAAGCTAGATGCAATCAATGTAGTTTCAACAATGCCATTAAATTTATCTGAAATTAAAGAGTCAGGTGTCAGAGAAATCAAAGTAGATATTGCCGCATTTCCATCAGTCTCAATTGAAGGTTCTCATCCAAAAATTGAATATATTGTTTCTCACACAACTGCAAATTTTAAGATTAGACCTGTTTATGTAAAAGTGCTTGCAAATCGAAAATATAAAGTTGAACCAGAAGATGTAACCGTTTATGTGAAATGTAGCCAAGAAGAATTAGCGATATTACAAAAAAAGAAATTTGTTGCTGTTGCTGATGCGAGGAATATGAGCCCAGGTAATTATAGTT
>CAZPTV010000399.1:0-2391 GCA_964589335.1 uncultured Bacteriovoracaceae bacterium | reverse complement strand
AATGCGTGCTTTATAAAGTGAAGCGAGTTGTCTTGTCATCATGGCAACTTCACTGAGTTTGATTCTTTGAAAGACCGTTACTGAGCTTCGGCTTTGTTTGTGAGAGTTTTTTTCAACAATATCTGTAGTTAATAGACCATTTTTTTTAAGTTTTGAACGAGCAGTTTTTGGAGAATCTGCTTCGATGATTCCTCGTATTTGCTTTCCATTAACATCGAGCGCCTTGTATTCGAATATTGCCATTAATTAAAATTAAACCTCGTCACTTTGAGTTGCACGCATCAACTCTTCAATTGTAGTAATACCACTTAATAGTTTCGCAACACCATCTTCGCGCAGAGTTTTCATGTGGTGTTCGAGTGCTTTTTTCTTAATGGTTCCGCCATCTGAAGCCTTAACAATCAACTGACGAATTTCATCATCTACGATCATAATTTCGTATGCAACAGTTCTACCAGAATATCCGGAACCGGAACAAGCGGGACATCCGACAGCTTTGTAAAGAGATTTACCTTTGAGCTGATCTCTTGTGATTCCCAATTCTTGCAATTCAAAATTAGTCGGTTCATAGTTCACTCTACATTTAAGGCAAACTTTACGAATAAGTCTTTGAGCGATAATTCCAAGCAGTGAAGAGCCGACAAGAAATGGTTCAACTCCCATATCAATCAACCGAGGAGGAGCTCCAGCCGAATCATTTGTGTGTAGAGTAGAAAGAACCATATGACCTGTAAGTGATGCATTGACTGCGATTTCGGCCGTTTCTTTGTCGCGAATTTCCCCGATCATAATCACATCAGGATTTTGACGTAAGATACTACGCAACGCTCTTGCAAATGTGAGATCAATTTTTGAATTGACCTGAATTTGGTTTACACCTGGAATCTGATACTCTATCGGATCTTCAACCGTAATGATACAACGTTCAGGACTGTTGAGCTTCATGAGACAAGCGGAAAGTGTCGTTGATTTCCCGTGACCCGTAGGTCCAGTTACAAGTAGAATTCCGTGCTTTTTATTAATTAATTTTTCAATTTGTTTTAATGTTTCTCCTGAAAAACCTAGTTGCGGTAATTCAAGAACTTTGTCATTTTGCTCGAGAATACGCATAACAGCTCTTTCACCGTGAGCAGTTGGTATGGTTGAAAGACGAATATCAATGTCTTTTCCGGCACGTTTAATTTTAATTCTTCCATCTTGTGGAAGTCGTTTTTCGGCAATATCAAGTGTACCCATGACTTTTATTCTTGAAATAATTGCAGCATGAGGCCGTTTAGGTTGTCTTAAGATATCGTATAGAACGCCGTCGATTCTAAACCGAATGATCATATCTTTTTCATAAGGTTCAACGTGTATATCGCTCGCCTTTTCTTTGACAGCACGAAAAATCATAGAGTTAACAAATTTGATAACCGGAGCATCATTCTCGCTTGCATCCAAAATATCAATAGGACCTTCAAGGTCATAGGACTCTTCCTCTTCCTTGTTGGTTAGATTTTCCATTAAATCGGCATTTGCTCGTTCGTAAACTCTGTTGATTGCATCCTGAATTCGAGAAGAAGTACTAACGACGATTTGAATTTGAAGTCCAGTTAACATTCTTAAATCTTCAATTACAGAAATGTTGAATGGGTTGCTCATGGCAACCATCATATTATTTTCGACTTTTGCAATCGGTAATACTTCTTTAGTTTTTGCATAATTGATTGGAATTTTTTTAACCAACTCAGCATCAATGTCATTTGGTTTTAAATCATCCATATAGGGAAGATCTAATTGCACACACAGTGCTTTTAGAATTTCATGTGGCATTACATAATTTTTCTTGATGAGAATTTCACCCAATGCTCCGCCATCGCGGGCTTGAATTTTCATTGCTTCATCAAGCTGTAATTCCGTAAGAGAAGTCATCCTTAAAAGGATTTCTCCAATTTTTTGTTTTGAATGATGCGGTTTAGTACCGTTTGTATTCATCTAAATTATCTCGATTCTTTATCCTTGTGGAGGTAATGGCATTGGTAACGGAGGTGGCGCTTCTCCAGGATTTGCCTGCGGTAATCCTTGTTGTTGCGGAACAAATGGAGACATTGGCCCCTGACCTACAGGAAATGGTTGATTTACATTTGGATTTAGCGGAGCAGCTCCTGAATTTGGTGTAACAGGGATAGCAGGAGTAGGAGTTACTATGGCTTCTTCTTCTGAGCGTGTTGTGATTCTCTTTCCCGCCTTAAGTTCGTTAACTTTTGGTAAGCTTTTGATCACTTTCATTTTGTAATCATGGAATTCATCATTACCACCAAGATTTCTTTCAATGAAGTCATCGCGCTCTTCGAGTTTTTCATCGAGAATTTTACGTACATTTTGGTACTGCTTAATAATTTTTGGTGTAAT
>CAZPTV010000398.1:0-2398 GCA_964589335.1 uncultured Bacteriovoracaceae bacterium | reverse complement strand
CCTATCTTATCACTATGATAGCTTTACCTGGTTATGCGTCAATTAATTTCTATAAAAATACAAGTAGTTACTGAATTTGAATATCCTCGGTAATTCCAGAAATCTGAACTTCAGAGAATGGTTCAAACAAATCATTATCTTGATAATTTTGAATTAAGTTTGAATCACCGATGAATACAGAACCGAAACCACCTGGATTGATCGTACTGAGATCATTTGAGAGGTAGGAACCCTTCAAATAGTCGTAACAGATTCGTTTAATGACTTGTGGAGCGTTTTGAATATTCTTTTCAGCCCATTCGTCATTCAAAAAAACTAAACCTGGCTCGAATGTACTCAAAGAAATTTCCCAAAGTTTTTTCATCGGGACTTCAGATGTACACGACGAACCCTCATAAACTTCAATCATGTCGGGTAAAACAATCTGCATTTCAATCGCTGTTTTTTTTGTGATTGCCTGAGTTCTCAGCATACTTACATATTGTGCGAATTTTCGTGCTGCCTTAAGAGATCGATTCGAGGGAGAGTAGCTTTTTACAAGCGGGTACGTGAAAAAAAACAAAGAAATAAATACTGCTACAAAAACTTTTCTACGTGTTTTTCGTTGTTCTTTTAAAATTTCTTCCCTGTCAGATGCCAATATCCGATATGTGTCTCGCATAAGAATGGAATGATATTAACCTGTGATTTAAATAATTGAAATAATCAATACGCGTGAGCTGCAATTGGAGATGCAATTTCTTCTTCTTCTCTTTGAGCTCGTGCGCCATTTGATTCAACAATTTCATATGCCGAAGGATCAAGTAGAATTTTCTTTAAAAATAAGGTGTGTAATTCATGTCCAGATTTGTGAATTTCAACAGCAGCATTCATCTGCAAGCCAAGTAATGCTAAATCACCAATTGCATCTAGAACTTTGTGACGTACAAATTCATTTTTAAATCGTAGACCTTCTGGATTTAGAATTTTTTCTTCGTCTAAAACTACAGCGTTATCAAGCGATCCACCTAATGCTAGACCTTTTTTATGAAGATATTCAACTTCTTTGAGAAATCCAAATGTACGAGCACTTGCTATTTCTTCATCAAAACTTTTTGTGCCGCTAAAACGATAAATCTGATCGCCGATTAGCCTGTGTCCAAAGCTAATTGAAGCTTTAATTGAGAATTCTTCAGCAGGAATAGCTTCAATCCACTTGTCGCCTAATTGTAATGATACAGGTTTTAAAAGTTTAAAAATTTTCTTAGGAGCATTTAATACGCGTGTACCCGCTTCTTTAATCGCATCAACAAATTCAATTGCACTACCGTCCATAATTGGAATTTCTGATGCATTTATATCAATCAATGCATTATCAATATTCATTCCAGCAAGTGCGGACATCAAATGCTCAACTGTAGCAATATAAATGTCTTCATTTCCGATTGTTGTACACATATCGGTTTTAAATACTTTTGAAATATCTGCTTTTATACGTGGCAGTCCACGAATATCAGAACGGATAAATACGATACCATGATTTGCAGGAGCGGGGTGGATGGTGCAGCGAACCTTTGATCCAGAATGTAATCCAATACCAGTAAGAGTAACTTTTTCTTTGACTGTTTTTTGTTGATAATTACTCATGTCGTACCTTTTCCTCTTAACAGTCATTAACGCAACCCTTGTGCCAACTCTATTCTTAATGGGCAAAAAATATATTACCTTATATTTTCGGTTAGTTAACGCATCGAGACTTAAATGTAAAGTAAAATAAACACAGTAATACGTGTTTTTAAAGACACACCTTTATATTAATCTGTGTGGTCAAATTCACACAGTGTTCAAAAAATTGAGTTAATTGCAGGCCAATAATTTCAATAACTTAGACACGCTGCTATTTTGAAATTTTGTCATTTTCTAGAGGTATTTGTAGAGCCCTGTAAGCATTACTTGTTACGACTCTACCCTTTGGAGTTCTTTGCAAGAGACCTTGTTGAATTAAAAATGGCTCATAAACATCTTCAAGCGTATCTCTTTCTTCGCTGAGAGCCGCAGAAATTGTTTCGATCCCAACCGGACCACCATCAAATTTTTCAATAATTGTTGCTAGAATTCGACGGTCCATAGCATCGAGTCCCATTTCATCAACATCTAATAACTTTAACCCTTCTTTTGCTATTTGATGAGAAACAGTCCCTTTATTATAAACCTGCGCATAATCACGAACACGACGTAAAAGTCGATTTGCAATTCGTGGCGTTCCCCGACTTCTTCTCGCAATTTCAGATGAGCCTTCGATGGATAAATCAACCTTCAAAATTTTAGATGATCGGTGTAATATTTTTTCTAATTCTTCTGCTTGATAATAGTCCAAACGAAAGCTTACGCCAAAGCGATCACGAAGAGGCGTTGTCAG
>CAZPTV010000397.1:0-2404 GCA_964589335.1 uncultured Bacteriovoracaceae bacterium | reverse complement strand
GTGCAACTTATGAAGAACAAGTTTCAGTAAAGATTGATGGACTAACTGCACTAGTCGAACCCGCATTAATTATCTTTATGGGAGTTCTCGTGGGTGGGATCGTATTCTCTATTTTTGTTCCTCTTTTACAACTCAATGACTTTGCTTCGGGTTGATTTTCGTTGTAAAAATATAGGACACGAAAGGATTTATTTAATCTTATGAAACCACAAAAAAATCGTCGCTCCGGATTTACACTCATTGAAATTATGATTGTGCTCACACTCTTAGGTACCATTGGCACCTTTGCAGTCACAACTTTTATGAGCAAACAACAAGAAGGAAATCAAAAATCTACAAAAATTTTAATCAATCAAATTAGAACTGCTTTAGATGATTTTTATAGAACTTGTGGCAGTTACCCAACGAATGGCCAAGGTGGATTAGACGCCCTTGTAAAAAATCCCGGTGGTGATGTTTGCAAAGATTATGATCCAAACGGATATCTTAAAAAAGTTCCAAAAGATGCTTGGAATAAAGACTTTATTTATCTTTGTGATGACGGAAAAAAATATGTCATTAAATCCCTTGGTAGAGACAAAAAAGAGGGTGGAGCTGATTGGGATAAAGACTTAAGTACAGACGATCCTGAATTTTAGATCTGTCTGTTATAAAACCGGAAAGTTCCGGAGAATGGTCATTCATGCGTAACCACGAACGCGGCTTTACCTTAATTGAAGTCATGATTGTGGTTGGTTTAATTGCATTTCTAATGGGAATTGCAATTCCAAACATCTCCATGGCATTAAAAGTTAACATTTCAAACTCAGCACAAGAACTTGCGACGACAATTCGAGCAACTTACGATGAATCCGTATTAAAAGGACGTCCCCATCGACTTGTCTTTGACATCGATAAAGACCAATATTGGGTTGAAATTGGAGAAAAAGAATTTTTATTACTTACTGAAGAACAATTAAAAACTAAAGAACGAAAAGAATCTAGAATGACCGAAGAAGAAAAGAAAAAACTAGTCGATCCTTTTATGTTAGCAAAAAATATCACAAAAAATAAAAAGAAACTTCCAAAAGGCGTACATTTTTCAGAAATAAAAACATCTCAATCTAAAGAAGGACTAAAAAATGGTAAAGGATTTGCGCATGTTTTTCCGCATGGATTTATCGAAAAATTAAACATTCATTTAAAAGACGAATTCGGAAGAGAATCTACCTTGTTAGTAAATTCAGTCTCAGGAAAATCGAGGGTATTTCAAAGAAATGTACAAGAAGAATAAAGGCGGATTCACACTACTAGAAGTGATGATTGCAATGACGATTCTTTCCATTGCTTTTGCCTCAATCCTAACAACACAAAGCTCAAGTATAAATCTCACTCGAAAATCAAAAGAACTCAATATTGCTGGTTGGTTGGCTCACAATAAAATGGTTGAAAGCGAGCATTTATATGAAGGAAAACCTTTCACAGAACTCCCTTCTGATAAATCCGAATCCTTTCCAACACCCTTTCAAAACTATCGCTGGAAACTTGAAATCAAAGAGTTAAAGTTTCCAGATTTAAAAATTCCTCTCGAAGGAAAAGAATCCGTACCTGAACCACTTCGAATTTTTGGACAGACCATTTCAAAATACTTAAGCAATGCACTACGCGAAATGATTATTACCGTTACGTGGAATCGCGGCGACGGTGAAATGAAAATACAATTATCAACCTATCTCATCGATGTGAATGCATCGTTTGATTTTCAAATATGAAAACGTTTCGAGCAAAGCTCAGAGCTGGATTCACAATTATCGAACTCATGATTGCAATGGCGATCTTTTCTTTTATTGCAGTAACCATTTACTCTGGATCATCTAAAAGTTTTGAATTAAGAGAAAGTCTTTCTCTGGATGGTGATTTTTACTCTTCCATTCGTGTCGCATTAGATACCCTCGGTAGAGATATTATTCAAATCTATTCCCCTCAAGCTGCTTCACTTCCTGGAGATATCGGAAAATCCCCGCCAACACAAATCGTTCCTGGCGGTGCGCCTCCCGTTATTCTTTCTCCAAATATCTATAAATATTGGGGTGCTCTAATTAATGAATTTGGTGTGCGGCCTTCCCGTTTTATTGGCGAAGAAAAGAAAGTTTCATTTATTAGCAATTCGCATTCTCGGCTTTATAAAGATAGCGCTGAAACTGAATTTGCAAAAATAACTTATGCGCTAGAAGACGATAAACTTTCTAAAAAAAGTGATCTTGCTTTGATAAAATATGAAGATCCAGACGCTTTTAATCTTGATAAAGATGAGTCTGAGCAAATGATTCGTTATTCACTGCTCAATGGAATTAAAAGTATCAAATTTAGATATTTAGATGGTGAAAAAGACCAGTGGTATTCCAGTTGGGATAATACCTCCATG
>CAZPTV010000396.1:0-2424 GCA_964589335.1 uncultured Bacteriovoracaceae bacterium | reverse complement strand
ATTATTAAATCTAATTATTTTATAAAGGATCAAAAAAAATAAGTACTAACACTTTGGACAAGCTCATTCCTTCTTCATTTAGTAAGAAAAATTTTTAAAGTTTAGAAATTGATGCTTTGATATTAGTCATTTTTATTTTATTTCTTTGCCCTATATAAAATAATTAGATTTAATAATACAAAAGGATCAATCATGCGTAACACAATAATATTATTTTTTATATTTATCGCCAATTCATATGCTTGGGAAACACTCCCATCCACTGCACCAGCCCCTGTTGATAATCCAACAACTGCTGAGAAAGTCGAACTGGGGAAGAAATTATTTTTTGACAATCGTCTTTCTAAAGACAATACAGTTTCCTGTAATACATGCCATAATGTATTCGGGTCTGGAACAGACAATTTACAATTTTCAAAAGGTATCTATGGACAATTCGGAGGAAGAAATGCACCCACCGTATGGAATGCAGCCTTCTGGTCAGTCCAATTTTGGGATGGCAGAGCACTCACTTTAGAAGAACAAGCAAAAGGGCCAATCACTAACCCAGTTGAAATGGGAATGGCAAATCATGACGAAGCCGTTGCTAAAATTAAATCTATTCCAGGTTATGCACCTGTGTTCGCCAAAGCATTTCCAGAAAACAGTGACATTAATATCGATAATATATCTAAAGCAATTGCTGCTTATGAAAGAACTCTCTTAACACCAGACAGTGCATACGATCGCTATCTCAAAGGAGATACGAAAGCATTATCACCATCTGCGCAACATGGAATGCGGATTGTGCAACACCACGGTTGTACTGCTTGCCATAGTGGACCTCATTTTATGGGACCAGGCTTTTCTCCAGGTACCACTGCTTTTTACCAAATATTCCCTAAATTTAAAGATAATGAATATGAAGAAAAATATAAATTTTCAAAAGATGGCGGCTTATATGAATTCACTAAAAAGGAAGCAGATCGACATTATTTTCGAGTACAAAGCTGGAGAAATGTTAGTGAAACCAGTCCATATTTTCATAATGGTTCAGTAAAAACTTTAGATGAAGCCGTTCGCGTAATGTCTAAAACACAACTTAATTTTGATATGCCAGAACCAATGGTTCGCGATGTTGTTGAATTTCTCAAAAGCTTGAAGGGTGAATTTCCTAAACAAACCGTACCAATATTACCTGAATAATTATCTAAATAAACTTTAAGTATTTAATAATGAGTCTTGTCTTCTTTTAATTTCCAAGTTGAAAATACAGCGGACGCATCCTCATGATTTAAAAAGTGCATAGGGATTTTTCGTTTTTCATGTGGAATTTGTATTTCTTGGTAAATAAATTCATCATCAAAGCCAACTCCTGCAGCATCCTCACGGGATAATGCATAATACACTTTAGCGGGACGAGACCAATAAATGGCACCTAAACACATTGGGCATGGCTCACAACTAGTGTAGACTTCACAGCCAGTCAGTTCAAAAGAGCTTAATTTTTTACAGGCCTTTCTTATCGCCTGTACTTCTGCATGAGCAGTTGGATCATTGTTTGGTGTAACTTCATTCCAACCTTCTGCAATGATTTCGCCATCTTTGACTACGATTGCCCCAAAGGGACCCCCACCCTGCTCAATGTTGCGGAGCGCCAGATCGATTGCACGTTTCATAAATTTCTTATGGATTTCAGTTGCTTTCATGCATTACCTTTTGCTATTAAGTTACATCTATTTTATTAAATACCTTTTTGCATAGAAAAATCAAAGGGATAATTATGTACGCAATAATCGAAGCAAGTGGAAAACAATTCAAAGCTCAAGCCGGCGATGTGATCAATTTCGATCGCATGGAAGGCAAAGCAGGAGATAAGATTACTTTTGATAAAGTACTTCTTATCGCTGGCGGCAAAGATAATAAGGTTTTAATTGGAAAACCATATTTGTCTTCTGCAAAACTCACCGGTGAAGTTGTTACCGTTGATAATTTAGGCGAAAAAATTCTTACAATTAAATATATTCGCCGTAAGCAATATAGAAGAACGATTGGACACCGTTCAAAATTCACTCAAATTCTTGTTACGAAAATTGAAGACGGACAAGGTGGCATAACTGAGTATGACAATTCAAAGAGAAAAGAAATTCTCATGAAAGCAACTGCTGCATTGAAGGCCGACTCAGCGCTTGTTAAAAAAGCAGAGAATTTTGCAGCACTAGCACGAACAACATGGAACGAAAAGAAGACGCCTCTACGTACTAATCAATGCATTGTTACACTCGCTGCGAGTGATACTGAAATGCCCACGTTTTCGAGTTTTCAAGCGTTTGAAATCGACACCATCTCGGCCAAGCGAAATACCGATGGAATTGCAATTCAGCCACTCTACAGAAGTTCCCGCGATGACACTTTTCGAAAGTCAGACTATAATCGCGGTCAATG
>CAZPTV010000395.1:0-2429 GCA_964589335.1 uncultured Bacteriovoracaceae bacterium | reverse complement strand
TGTTTAAATCCAGTAGTCTCGAAGAATTTATCTGGTGTATTACATTATATAAAAAAAATACATGGTTGTTTGGAGTCAGAACGTCCTTCGTCGTTTGATTAAGTAATTTAACTGGGTTAACTCAATTATTAATAGGCACCAGTTTTGCAAAACATTTGCACTTCATTCAATATTTGAAAGGATGCCCATGAATCGAATTCTCACTGCAACAATAATTATTACATTACTGACTTCGTGTAGCCCGAGAAATAATCCTAAAACTCTGTCTCAATTAGACTTATCAGGACTAAATTTAAAAAGAATAAACTTTCAAGTTCCACCAAAACTTGTTCGATCAGATTTTGCAGTAAATGAAGTGTCGAAACTGTGTGAGCTTGCAATACAAAATACAAAATTAAAGTTGGACGCAATCGCAGCCATTCCAGCAAATGATAGAAAATTTGAAAACACAATGCTCGCGTATGAAAACGTGATGGCAGATTTTATGGACGAAGTTTATCCGCTTACTTTTATGGGTTATGTTTCTACAAACGAAGAAATAAGTGCAGAAGGTTCGACTTGCGAAGAAAAAGTAGGACAATTTGGAGTTGAGGTCGGAACAAGAAAAGATATTTATGTTGCGTTGAAAGATCAAGCAGGACGCAATGAAAATGAGAAACGACTTTTGTCAGAAACTTTAAAATCCTTCGAATCAAATGGATTAATGCTTTCAGATGAAAAACTAGAGCAATTTAAAAAATTAAAAACCGAACTTGCTACACTTGAGTCACAATTTTCTACAAATCTTAACGGTGACAATTCGTCGGTAGAATTAACAGAAAAAGAACTAGAAGGCGTACCAGTAGATTATATAAGCCGACTAAAGAAAACTGCTGACGGCAAATTTATTGTTACGACAAGATCCAGTGACTACAGTGTATTTTTACCAAATGCTAAAGACAGTGAAGCTCGACATAAATGGCTTTTTGCTTATTTCAATCGCCAAGCTGACGTAAATACAAAGTTGCTAGAAAGAGCGATTTCGTTACGCTCACAAATTGGAAAATTGATGGGATATCAAACATGGGCTGACTATCGAATTCACGGGCGCATGGCAACGGACGGAAAAACAGTACTCACGTTTTTAAACAGTTTAAAAGATAAGCTCGCAACGAAAAATGCTGCGGATCTTGGACAATTATTAAAAATGAAACAAGAGTCAGATCCATCTGCGACCAAGTTAGAAGCTTGGGATATTAACTATTTTTCAAATCAACTTAAAAAACGTGATTATGATTTAGATGTAGAAAAAATACGTGAATACTTTCCGACTGAAATTGTCATTTCTGGAATGTTCGAAGTGTATTCAAAACTTCTCAGTGTGAATTATACCGAAATAAAAGACGCGCAAGTGTGGTCACCAGATGTTAAACTTTATAAAATTGAAGATAAAAAATCAGGACAACTACTTGGGTTTTTCTATACTGATTTTATTCCTCGTGCCGGAAAATACGGACATGCAGCTGCATTCCCATTAATTTCTGGAAGAATGATGTCAACGGGTGAGTACAGTTATCCAGTCGCTGCTGTGGTTGCGAATCTTAATCCGCCAGCCGACGGAAAACCTTCATTATTGTCTCACGATGATGTTGAGACTGTGTTTCATGAATTTGGACATATAATGCACCAAACATTAACTCGAGCCCCTTTTGCAAGTTTATCTGGATCATCGGTTGCACAAGATTTTGTCGAAGCACCTTCGCAAATGCTTGAAAACTGGGTGTGGGATGAACAAATATTAAAAATAATTTCTGGACATTATTTAGATCACTCTAAAAAATTACCACCAGAAATTTTAGCTAAAATGTTAGCTGCAAAAGATTTTAATCAAGGTTACTTCTACACGAGACAACTTTTATTTGCTCTTTTAGATATGAATTATCATACAAGTAATGAGCCGGTCGATTCTGCGGCTGTATTTGATTCACTTTCAAAACAAATTCTTGGTGTAGATGCAATGCCTGGCGCGCACTTTGCTGCTAGTTTTGGTCATCTCATGGGAGGATACGATGCGGGCTATTATGGATATTTGTGGTCCGAAGTATATGCCACCGACATGTTTGAGCGTTTTAATAAAGATGGTTTGCTCAACTCAGATACAGGATCTCAATATCGCAGTATTATTTTAGAGAGCGGCAATATGACTGATGCAATTGCTTTGTTAAAAAGCTTCTTAGGCCGTGAACCAAATGCAGATGCTTTTTATAAGAAATTAAAAATAAATAATTAATTATTTATTTGAAATCTAACTTTCGAACATAGTGGCAAGTATAACCACCTGGGTTTTTGCCAAGATATTTTTGGTGATAATCTTCTGCGCGATAAAAACGACTGGCTTTAACAATTTCGGTCGTAATTGGTTTTTTCCAAGCACCTGATTTTGCCACTTT